>JAFNFT010000048.1:0-12752 GCA_017885605.1 Methanobacteriota archaeon
ATATGGTACTGTACTTTTTTCTGATCGAACTTCTCTTTTATCATCTCAATTTGTTCTTTTCCTAATGTCTGGAATGTGATGACGATTTTCACGAACCCGACAGGGATCGCTGTTGTGATTCGGTCATGTTCTATTGATTTGACGTTTGCACCGACATTGGCAAGGATTGCGAGGATATCTTTGAGTACTCGTGGTTTGTCAAGGGCAGTAATGGCTACTTTTACGAGGAGTTTATGGCGCATCATCCCTCTTTCGATAATCTGGGTGAGTAAGGAGAGGTTGATGTTTCCTCCGCTGAGGACTGCGACGACGTTTTTGTTGGGAAATGAGATTTTTTTGCTTAACAGGGCGGCAAGTCCGACTGCGCCTGCTGGTTCTACGACAAGTTTTGTCCTCTGCAGCAAAAGGTATAGGGCATCGGCGATTTCCTCATCATTGACCGTGACAACATCGTCAACGTACTGCTGAGCGAGGGCAAATGTCAGGTCCTTTGGTGTTTTTACTGCTATTCCATCTGCGATGGTCATAATACTTTTCATTGGCACTATCTTGTGTTGCTCTAACGACAGTTTCATGGACTGTGCGCCGTCAGCTTCGACACCGATGATCTTTACTTTGGGTTGAAGTGTTTTCAGGGCGAGAGCAATTCCACCTATAAGGCCTCCGCCGCCGATGGGGATTACGACAACATCTACATTGGGTAATTTTTCGAAAATCTCTATTCCGATAGTTCCTTGTCCAGCGATAACATACGCATCGTTGAATGCATGCACAAATGTCAATTTTTTTTCTTCTGCGTATTTTTGTGCTGCGACTGCCGCGTCATCATAGGTGGCTCCTTCGAGAACGACGTTTGCTCCATATGATTTTGTCGCGATGATTTTTACGGGGGATGTATAGATGGGCATGTAGACGGTACTGTTCACGCCCATTAAGGTGGAGGCATGTGCTACTCCTTGGGCATGATTCCCCGCGGAGGCACAGACGACACCTTGTTTTTTTTCTTTTTCTGGTAAATGATAGATTTTATTGTACGCACCCCGGATTTTGAAAGACCCGGTTGTCTGGAGGTTTTCTTCCTTGAGGTACACGTTAGTTTTGAGGAAATTGGAAAATGCTTGTGATTTCTCCAATGGAGTTTTTTTGATAATAGGTTGTAGGATCTGGTATGCTTCTTCGATGTCTTTGAACGTGACCATTTTTTATTCCTCAGAAAAGGTTTTGTAAGAAATCTTGTGCGTTCATCCCTTCCGTTAGCCCTTCTTTTTTTGCGTTTTCTGATACTTCGATGACGGTTGCTTTCAGCATATCATCATAGGTTTTGACACCTGTTACTTTGCCTGCAATGTCTCCAAGCTTATTTGCGGTGTTCATGTTGAGATACCCGCACATGATGTATCCTTTCTTTGCTTGGAGTATCAGGAGCGGGGCTTTTCCAAGATCGATGCAATAACCAATTAGCTGACCTTTCTCTAGTTTTATCGTCTCTCCTTTCATCATGACCTCACCTCATTTATTCTCCTTGTTGTCTTGGTTTTATTTCCTCTTAAGAAAAGTTCTTTGAATTTCTTTCCAAAGCCGTAATTCCTTTGTATCAGGAAAACTAGATTGTGTACACAATGGTACGATTATTTTTTTAGTTTACGAATCTTGAATTCCCCGATTATTGTCGGAATTATCTCTAACTCATCTCCGTCGTTGATATCGTGTGCTTTCGCAAGTTGGCTTGGTATTGTAATAACTAGGCTGCTTCCCACTACGCGTGCCTTCCGTGTTAGAGGCATGAATCCCCTCCTGCAAGAGTAGGTAATGTATAGCTAGATATATATATGTTTCTATTTTTTTAGATATATCTCAGATGCATATCTCTTTTACCGAGAATTTCCTGTACCGTTCAATCTCTTGGATAGAAACCAAAACATTATCAATTATTACCAGTTACCGGAGGATAGCGTGAGGCAATATGAAGCTGTTTATCGACACTGCAGATTTAAATGAGATTAAGGACATCGCATCATGGGGGATTCTCGACGGAGTCACCACCAACCCGACGTTACTAGCGAAAAGTGGACGATCGTTGCAGGATGTCATTGATGAAATCTTTAAGCTTGTGGATGGACCAATCAGCCTTGAAGTGCTCAGTGAAAAAGCAGAAGACATGGTGACCGAGGCAAAACAGATTATCTCAAAAATACCGCAGAAGTATCGTAAAAATGTCGCAATTAAAATACCGATGACCTCTGAAGGGCTCAAAGCAGTCAAAGCACTCTAGCAAAGAAGGAATAAAAACGAATGTCACATTAATTTTTTCTGCAAACCAGGCGCTTCTGGCAGCAAAGGCTGGTGCGACCTTTGTCAGCCCGTTCATCGGACGCTTGGACGACAATGGACAGGAAGGGATGCGAGTCATCGAGGAAATCATGGAAATCTTCTGTAATTATGATATCGAAACAGAAGTCATCGTCGCCAGTATTCGACACCCGATTCATGTGATCGAGTCAGCACAGACTCGGTGCAGACATCGCGACTGTTCCTCCCGATGTTCTCAGAAAAATGATCAAACACCCATTGACTGATGCAGGGATCAAAAGTTTCTTGAAAGACTGGGAGAAAGTAAAAAAATAAACTATTATTTTTTATGAACATCGGAGAGATATTGAAGCCCTTTCTCCGTCAGTTTCACTTCAGTATCAGAAAGATATTGTAGCAGCTCAAGCTGTAGCAGTTTTTGAATCATCGTATCAAACTTCTGTCGGGAGATATGAAGCAGAGTCACAGCAGATTGAACATCGGTATCCCGTCGTCGTATCATCTCCAGTAACTCCTGTTCTTTCTCTGTCGTCTTCATCATCGTCGTCTTGGGGGAATATAGATGGTTTTGTTTCTGTGATTCGTTCACGCGCTCGATATATTCTTCGATGATGAGATCAAGTTGTAATGTGTCCAGTAACCTTCCCTGCTCATCGTACAACAGGCATACATTATTATCGTACTTCCAAGTCGAGACGGTATCCCAGGTGTAATGCGGTTCTTCCTGTTCTTCTTTCGGAATTGATTGTGGAAATAGTTGAGGTTTTTTCGTCTGAAACCGCAGATGTTGTTCCGATTGGATACGTTCAAAATGGACTCCACACCCTCGTAATTCGTCCACAGACGAGTCCCCAAGATGCTGCTTTAATTCCGTAATAAAATACAAACCGACATCATCACCAATAGTCTCTGTTAATTCCAGATAGATGACGCGTATAAGAGCATCAATTGCTTCACCGAATCGAGACGGTTCTATCGTATCAAAGGTTTGTTCAAAGGTAGCATGAATCCCATCGTCGGAAAAGAAATCGTCATGAATCGTTACCAGGGTAAGAAAATCAAATTTAGTTTCTAATTTCTCCAGTGTTGTTTTAAGAATTTGGATTGCAAAACTATCAAGAGTGCGTCGTCCAACGACCGTAAAAAGTGCTTCGAAAACCTGGGTGGCCAGAACAGAGTTTTTAGTTTTCGACATAGATCCTAACCATGGATAATTGGTTCATCGCTTATAAAATGTTGTCTCTTTTTTTTACCAAATATGTCCCCAGTCATGGCTCTTACATTCTGGGCAGACAAACACGGTGCGATCATGTCGTCCAGGCATTTTCAGTGGCACCAGGAAGTTGATGTCACAATTTTTACAATGATACATATTTATGATAGAATTTCGTCTCCCCTTCATCTATGATATACAACCATTGCAGATTAAAATAACTTTCTATGATGAAAATATCATCATTTTTGAGATAATAATTTGATATAAAACAGATTTCTATGAAATGAGTTATGTTCTGAACTTAGTGTGTATCTACTAAAAAAAAGGATCAAGGAGGAGATTCCTTTATTAAGAGGAATATCCACCAAGTAGTAAACTTGGGCCACCGAAGAGTGCCCGGTTGGTAATGACGAACGCCTCTGTTTGTTGTATTTCTTCTTCAGTAAAGAATTTCTGAATCGCACGGCTATGAGCCTGCGCAACATGTGTCGAAGCTTGACCTATTTCGTAGAAGTTTCTTCAAGAGATATTACTTTTATTTTTAGAAAAACAGAGATCTATTTTTTCTTTTTTGCTAAGGTGATTTCAATTGAAGATACATTGGAGGTTCTCCCTTCCTCATTGGTGACGCTCTCTGTGCCAATTTTTATTTCTTTTAGTTCTGCATTTGTGACAAACCGATTTCTGGTTATCTCTGCTGCATCGACTGCGGTACTTATCGATCTGCCTCTCGCTTTTAGTATAACCTCATCCGAACCACTGTTAAACTGTGTCACTACTGCGAGCACGTAGCTCATCGGAGGTTTTTGTCCAACATATATCACGTTTTCATCAGATCTACTTTTTCCTGTTGTTTTCTTTTCTGTTGTGTCTTCGACCATACTTTTTACCTCGTTTAGACCGTAAGGTCATAACGTTTAGTGCTTTAATAAACTATAAGTATACTACAACGAGATATGTTTATGAAATTGTAGGTACGTGTGAAGAGAAAATGGGTCGGTTGAGAACGTTGAATAAAAAAGTCATTGAGTTATTTGATGAAAAAACAGGAAATGTAGTACGAACAATCTGTTTCCGTAGTCCAAAAGAGTTTGACGAATTTATTAAAGGTTTTAATGAAATGAGATACCCAGGTTATGGTTGGAGATATAGGGATAAAGGGAGAAAAAAAGGAGAAAATAATCTTGTCAATCAGTTCCACAAAACATGAGTCTTTAAATCGTGTTAATGCTTGACCTCTGACAAACATTACACCTATATAACGATAGTGTTTCTTTCGAAAGAAAACAAGACTAATTTTTTAGTTTACTCCTGTTAAACAGGTAAAATGCTGTTTGTTGTATTCACTTACCAAACTCTTTCTTCCGCTCTTTTGTATCCTTCCCAGTTGCCTCAAAGAGAAACTCGTTCCATTTCTTAATGATGGTATAATCACTACACACCGTTTTCGGGGGCACGATGTCAATAAAGAGGGAGCTTTTTTCATGTTTCATCGTAATCGCACCTATCCCTTCCACTGTGAATTGCATCCCTTTCCCAATGTCACCTTTTGCTCCAAAATACTGGATGATAAGCGTATCAAGATCTGGGTTGTGACCTTTTTTAATTTTGTATTCTCTCATAATTTACGGTATAGAATAAGAGCGATTTTAACGTTTTGTCTTCCCGCCTGTTCTTATGAAAACTTGTTGATGTGGATGATATCGTCTAATTTTCGTTTGGGAACATGGAGGATATCCTTTTCATCGCGCCAGTATTTCACGGAGTCCTTCAAGTCTTCTACGACAGATGTCTCAGCTTTGTACCCTAGTGCAATCACCGAGTCAACCGCAAGGGTCAATGGGATTTTACAGATATCTTGAATCTTTACTCGTTCGATATTGCATAAAATACAGCTTCCAAGACCTTCTCCCTCCGCAGCTATCACAATATTCTCTGTCGCAAAACCAACATCTCTTTCATAATAGGGATTCTGGGTGTCTTTCACAAGCACAATGATATATGCGGTTGGTCGTTCCGTTTCCTTTGGAGTCCACTTCGGTTGAATATAGGCCGCCCAATGGAGCGTCTCAAACAGTTGAGCACCGAGTGTTTTATCGATGACAATACAGTACTCAAGGGGCTGGAGATTTGCAGCGGAGGGTGCTAGCCGTCCAGCGTTCACACATTTTTTTAAAACCTCAAGATCGATTGGTTTTTGCTGAAACCGGCGGATACTTCTTCGGGAGATGATCGCGTCATACACCTTCATGGTATCACAAGAACAGAAACACTCTATCTGTCCTTTAATGTTACGGAAAAAAATTTGTTATCTGGATCAAACCCTGTTGTCGTCTTTATGGAATGATTTCAGTATCAACTCGCAGGATGCTTTGTTATAAGCGTACGAAGAACAAAAAGAGGCTGCCTTGTATGATTTTTTGGGAGGAGGCAATGGTGAAGGTAATCGTGGGTTTGCCAAATCCAAACACCAGGGAGTTAAGAGTGATTTCATTCCCTACTTCGATTGTAGAGATTCCTGTTTTTTGTTTTCCGATAAGCAGAATTCCTCCATCAAGCAAGAGAGTCCAGGATGCATTTGTCACAGCGGTGTTTCCAAGATTTTTAATATGTATTTTTACACCGAATCCTCCGGTGATGGTGATCTGTAGGTTTGGAGGATGTTGAATGGTGAACTCACATGTTTTTTCCTCTTCGATGTTCCCCGCGTTGTCAATGGAATAAAAAAGAAGCTGATGGTGTCCATTTCCTCCTACAATAATTGGTACACTTGAATCATAACTTGTCCAAGGTTCATCATCGAGTTTATACATTGTTGTTGCGATCCCTGAGTAATCATCGGTTGCAGTGAAAGTGACCACGACATCACTGATATAGACGTCGCCTTCCATGGTTCCTGATACAGTGCATGTGGTCTCTGGTGGTGTGATATCCTCAGGATATCCTCCGGTCTTTGTACGAAGGATGACACCTTGTTCACCAACGACGACCCCAAACATGTCTGTAACACAGTGTATTGCGCGCAGATCATAGGTTGTCCCACTTGTTTGTTGAGTCCAGGTCAGCCCTGCATTTTCTGTTCGTAGGATGATTCCATTGTCCCCGACGATGATTCCTGTGGTTTCTGAGGAGAAATCGATTCCGCGTAAGGCGGTATTCACTCCGCTTTCTAACTCCAGCCAGCTCTCGCCATTATCGAGTGTTTGTACGACTGTACCCTGTTCTCCGACCGCATATCCCACACCTCCCCCGGTAAAATCGATGCTGAAGAGTGCCTCATCATAGAAAAACACAGTCTCCCATGAGATGCCTCCATCAGTGGTTCGAACAATCGCACCCCCGGCGGGTACGTCAACAATCGCTGTCGCGAACCCAACTGAGGTGTTTATGAAATAGACATCACTGAGCCGTCCTTCATAAAACACGCTGCCATATTCAATATAAAAACTTGTAGAATCCCAGGTGTTCCATCCATCATTTGTTCTTGTGAAGAATGGTTGGAAGATCGCATTAACGCCAATCGCGACACCTATTGTCTCATTAATCATCTGGCAGCTGAAATACGTCCCCATCATCCCGGTTTGTAAGACCGTCCAGTTCATCCCGCTATTCGTCGTATAAAGGAGTGTTCCGCTAGCACCAATAGCTAAGATTTTACTATATCCATAATAAGATACTGCATAGAGGTTCTCCACTACACCAGAGATTTGTGGGGTCCAATTGCCTCCTGCCTCGCCCGTGCGCAGGATAATTCCTTCATCTCCGACGACAGTCCCGCGGTTCAAGCAAATGAAAAAAACGCTGTTGAGGTCTTGTGTAACTCCACTTTCTAATTGTTCCCACCCATCCCTCAGGGATGACAGTTCTTGAAAATGAGAAGATTCGGTCTCAGATATTTGAAGTGATGTTGCTGGCAATGGAAAGAAAGTTACGAGGAGACACAGGAAAATACTCAGAGTGATACCTTTTGCATGTTTCTGATAAAATCGATTGAAAATTTCGTAATTATTATTCTTCATACTATCCCCATTCTTATCTCTATAGATGATGTTTCATATAAATTTTTTGTTACCTTCTTAAAAATAGAAAAAATACTGGGAAAAGTACCTCCCAAATATTTTTCCTACCAAGACACAGCTCCCTGATTTAAATTAGGAAATATATTAATTTCTACCACAATATACTTTAACACCTCACTTTTATCGTTTCATCAAATGGCAAAGAAAAAAAGAATGACCCGAAGCTTTGCACGGACCGCACCGAAATCGCAAGAGAAATACCTTATTGAAAACGCAAAAAAATTACAAGAAAACCCGTTTTTGATTCTTCCCACCTGCACGAAGGATAGTGCAAGATACTTTCAGAAACTACGAAAAAAAATCACAAAAATTCATCGTTGTTGTTCTGATGAAAAAAAACTTGAGAGACTCTCTCATAAAAAAGGGTTAGATGGTGCTCTGGCTGGCACCTATTTGCTCGCCATCTCGGAGAAAGCACCATACCTGGCGGCTTTGACGTTTCCCACGGGAGATATCACCTATGCGCAACGTGGAAAAGCAGATAGAGAAAAACTCATTGCCGTTCAACATTTTGATGACCCCATATTTCGACTCCGTGGTATAACAGATATTGTCTCTAAGAAAAACTTGCATGTGTACTCCTGGGATGCAGGGTATATCTGTACCGGAAAAGACGCACATCCTCCAGTGGAATTCGTTGATTTTATTCGAAATAAGATTGGTTTCTCTTCCCAAAAAGGCGTCATCAGTTGTCCACATGTCCCACCAGATATCGCGCGGAAGAAAGAATCTCTACCGCTGAATTATCTCAGAATTGAATGGAAATCAGCACAGATCATCATTGCTCTTTGCGAGAATTGTACAAAGTCAACAAAAAACACCATGTTTACAATCTCAAAATACATGTTACAACGAAATCTCTCAGATGATTTTGCTATCGAAGTCATCACACAAGTCGGAAAACATCAGAGTCCGTCTGATACACAAAAAACCGCATTCCTGCAAGAGTATCTCTCTGGGAGCTTAACCGACGCTGATTTCATTAAAAAAATTTCGAAAAGCCAAGAAGATTCTGTCAAAACAGCTGAAGAAAAAATCTTGGTCCTAGATGGCATCTCCTACGGGGCTGATGTTCCTCGTTTTGTCGAAGCACTCCAACCAACTGCCTATGAAAAAACAGCCCTTGAGTTTTTCCTTACGAAAACCCAGGAACCGTTAATAGTCTCAAAAACCACCCCTAGCAAAGTCTTGGATCGTTACTGGACTCAATATGGGAAAGAATTTCTTGAATCAATACTAGACGATAAAGAAAAAGCTACATCCCTATTCCAGCTGGATGATACGCCCTCAAATATCATTCTTCTCGCATTTGAGTATCAACAACGACAGACGATATTATCTCGACTTCCGGTCTATAAAAGTCTACCGCCGCTTGCGACATTTGCTGATACTGTCGCTCGTACATATATGACGTTCGGTGAAAAAAAGGCGCTAGTGGAAATAAAGAATCATCCTGATACGCCGAAAGCAAAATCGATCGCGTATGCTTTTTTACTTGCTCTTGGAAAAGGTACAGAAATCAAATGGAAGTATTCGAAAGAAGAAATTGATTATGGTGAATTCTTACAAAGATATGCGAAAAAACTCCTGACTGTCGGACCAGAACAGTACAGTCTTGTGTTACAGGAACTCCTCACCGTCAGTGGTTCTTCTGAGACAATTGGATAAAAACTTACAGACTCTCTTTTTTCTGTTCAGTGGTAAAAAACTCCTCATCCATAATGTAGCAGTCGTTATGGGCCGCTGACAGATAGGACCATATGGACATTTTTTTTTCACCTATTCCTTGTCCTTGACAGATTTGATCATTTCTTTCCCAAAATCAGTAATCCCATATAAACGAACATTATTCCCGCAGTATCTTTCTTGAACGATATCCAGATTCAGCAATGATTCATCCTCCTTGTATCGTTCCTCCATCCCTCGGATTGCTCCAATCACGTTCGAAGGCGTTGTTCGCACATGATACGCGATCTCAGCCGTATAACTATAATTAGGGCTAATCTCAAAAAGATACTCCGCTATTTTCTTACGAACATTACTTCGTCTCAAAGCTCGAACCGCTAGCGGGCGTTTAAATTCAAGCGTTGAGGCTATCGATCCCTCATCCTGCATCCCAATCCACCTTCATAAAACTTATCGGCTTCTTTGTTAATAAATAGTTTTCTTATGTAATGTACCTGGTATAGCCTCATCTACATGTTCATGTACATATCCCTATCAATTCTTATAAAAAGAAAAAGATGATAAAAGTGAATAAAAAAAATAGATACTTCTTCGATAATACCATTGGTGTTATACCGTAGGGATGATTTGTGAAAAGAAGTATTGACCCAGAATTACTGTTATCGAAAAGACGGTAATCGACAGAGGCATGGTTTTTCCAAGACTATACATGAATGACGCAGTATCATCGCCTTCATTAAGCCCATTGGTGAACCGTGTTAGCAGTATCACCAGTTCAATGAGATAGATTCCAATGACTAACACGAAATATTCTGGTCTGATGTTTTCCATCATAAATGTCCCTGATGCGCCCGAGAAACTGCTAGGAATGCCTGTGATGATCTCAGGTGATTGTTTTCCTTGTATAGATCTGAGAATCGTTGAGATTAATGTCGTGATCGCGAGGGTAACACCAGCAATCAGAGGGGCAAAAATAGACACGGTCGACCGTAGTGTTGAAGTCAGCTCATAGAGCATGTCTATTATTTTTTTTTCTATTTCCTGTAATTGTTTGAGATGATCAGCGATACGGATGAGTGATGCGCTGACTGCTCGTTGGCTTTTTTGGGTGCCTTCGACAAACAAACGAAGAATCGCTTTGATGCGATCTGAATAGACATGTTGTAACGATCCAAATTCATTACTGTAGAGCGCATCATAAAGGTTCGTATGCAGGGCAATGAGGTTATAGCTCGTCTGATGGAACACCTCAGCAATCCGGGTGCCTTGCATGGTCTGCGCCGTGTACGCAAAACTTTCTTCAGGGGATTTCTCCTCAGAGATCCGTTTCCCGAGGATGTATAACGCGTCGCTAAATTCTTTTTCCATCTGTCTGATTTCATCGCGTACTTTCTTGTACGGTCGGTAGACACTGAGACAGTAGAGCGAAACCGCAGCTGTGGCTCCCCAGATAAAAAATAACGATACCGGGAAATAGGAGTTCAGTCCCTGGCTGCTCGTAATAAAATATATGATATCGTTTGATGCATCTAAAGGAACCAGAAGAGGAATGATGAGAAAAATGATTCCAGGTATCGCAAAAACAATGCCACATGCTAATGATAAAAAGAATCGTTTTCTTTTATTGATATTGCGAAGATCCGGATGGTCTGGCGGGACGTTCGATGGTTGAAAAGCAGCGGGGCGGGACAGAAGAATTTTCCGTGTGTACATATAAACAAATAATGGCAGGAGAAGATCGTAGATGAGAAATACCTGGACGATAGTGATTCTCATTCCAACTAAGCCAGCTGCAGGCAGCATAGCGACAAGAGACAAGGGGATCATGATTCCTACCGAGTAAAGAATAACGGTTGGCTGATGCAGCCGGTTCGCGAACTGATTCATGGTCTCTTTTGTTCCCTCGAGGGAAACATCCAACGCTCGATCTAAAGTGATGATCCGAGAGGCTTCATCTCGTTCTTGTATTGAACTACGAATGAGATGCAAGGAGCGTTTGAAGTATTCACTCCATCGTCCCCAGCGGATCGCAAAATGAACGATTGCATCATTCACTCCATGGTACACTCGAATTTCCATGTCCCAGACAAGTTTTCGGAGATCAGACGCAAGAGTTGTGGATGATTCCGATGCTGCAAATTTCACGCTGTTTTCAAGATTTGGAACAATTTTGAGATACATCACCAGATAACTGAGTATTTCAGGGATGTCACCAAGCGAATGAATCTGGAGGTATCTAGCATAGGTTTTTGGGTAATACGCGATGAGGTTCATCACAACGATGGGGACAACAATGGATACGATGAGTATCAGAGTTATTGTTACTCCATCTATCTGCCCCAGAAAAAGAGCGTCAATACATATAAAAAGCAAATCAAAAACAAAAAAAATCAGAAACGAAAGAAACGCGCTCGTATACGCAAATAACAGAATATCGTACCGTTCCAATTCCAATTCTGAAAACGTAAGGAGGTCCTCATACTCTGAAGGGAAGTATCGTTGCAGTTTCTGCTTTGTTTTCTCATTGTCCTTCAGCAGCCAAAAAAAATATTTTTTCGCAAAGTGTGTTCCGCGGATGAACCAGATAGGTTCCGGTCTCATGTGAGACACCTCACGTAGTCTGTGATCCATTTCATCCAACGCTTTCGTACTTCATCATAGTCCACGGTCCCATGGCGCAGTTTGCTTTCTTCAAGGCACATCCAAAACATGTTATTTGCATCTCTAATCGTAGGAGCTTCGAGGAGCTCTTTGTGGTTTTTGCTGTGTTCCACGATTGTTTTTTTCATGTCCGTTCGTAAGTGGATGTTTTCAAGTGCTTTTTCCACGGTGATTCCCCATTTTTTCGCGATAGACTGGATCACCTGGGATTGTCCCATGTCAAGCAAATCAGTGGTGCAAAGCTCGTCTTTCGTCGTATTATAAAGCATGACATCCTGGAAGATTTTCTCCGGGTCTGGATTCGTGCTCCAGCCGAGTTTAGTGATTTCCGATATTTGTACAACCCTGCGTCTCCGCTCGATTGCACCCTCACATCTGATGGGTGCTGCGATGATGACGGCATCTACTGCTTTAAATGAGGTGGCCGGTACTCCGATGTCATAGACGACCCGTTCGTAGACATCTCTTGTTGTCGACCCGTGGATTGTACCCATGATCAGGTTTCCTGCTGCTCCCACTCGCATCGCTTCAAATAAGACTTTTGCTTCGACACCGCGGACCTCCCCAAGTATCAACACCGATTCCCCGAGTCGTAACGCGGTGCGTAACGCGTCGGTTGGATCAACTTCTGTTGACATTGAGCTTGTTGTGATCGATTTTGTGATGAGTGATTGTATTTTATATCCGAACCGTTGAAAATCATCGATGGGGATCTCAGGGGTGTCCTCGATACTGAGGATACGGAAACGCTGCGGTATCTCAAAGACACATGCGCTCAGAAGCGAGGTTTTCCCTGAACC
>JAFNFT010000048.1:12801-21596 GCA_017885605.1 Methanobacteriota archaeon
GATATGGCGGTGACACGAGTACGGTATTTTTCAAGATCCATGTCTAAGACCGGTGATGCCTCAGAAAAGGCTCTCCCACTCAGAGTACGGAACCGTGATGCGAGTGCATCGATATCGCTATCAGAAAAATAGATGTTCGACGTGTATTCCTCTCCATCAAGAACCAAATGCAGAGGGTTGTTTGTCACCGGTGCGTTGACGTAAATATCCTGAATATGAGGATCATATAAGAGATCTTCAAGGATGCCATAACCCGCGCTATATCTAGAGAAGAGATCAGCGAGGTATTCGATTCTCCCTGTATCTAGAGTAAGATGTCTTTTATCAACATAGGATGCGATAATCTGAGCACCGAGGCGTTGGAAATATTCTTCTGCGTTCTGGGTGTCCATGAAGGAGACATCCTTGGGGCGATGTCTGGAGAGATGCATTCGGACATCCTCGAGGAGGTAGAGTTCTTCACGAGGCAGCTCGTATTCTGATGGGACGACAAAGTAGAGTTTTTCAGGTCGTGAGCGGAGCATGTACAGTGACACTTGTAAGGGGTGCCCGCCTTTTCGAGGCACTTCGTATGATTCTTGGAACACCGCATCAGCTGGTGGCTCCAGGTGGATATAGGAGTCGATGAATCCAGGGCGTACGTAGGGGCGAATGTGTGTCGTGTAGAATGTTTCACTGGTATACTTTTTTCCGCCTAAACGACGTGACAACCCATCATTTTTACTCATTTCGAAAAGGAGTTTTTTGTATTTTTCTTCACAATCCTCACAGGATGCGTCCCTGCTTAGTTTTTTTTGTAAACGTTCTTTGAGCTGAAGAAAGACATCGATTGGATCGCGTTGGACATTCTGCAGGCATGCTTGTAATTCATTCTGTTTTTGTTCTGTGCATGCTTGGCATTTGGCTAAATCTTTTTGAGGCACTCGAAGATGACTATAGGATTGGCAGCTTTCAACGAACCTGGTGATATCGTTTAAGAACTGTATTTCTTCACCTGTGTACACTTTGACGATGGCATGATTCAGGATGAGCCGATCGACTCCATGCTCTTTTTGTAGGATTTGAATCATGCCGCGTCGGCATTGTTCATCAGAAAATGTTGAGTTGCCGTTGGTACAGACTCGACAGTTAATGGTTAATGTCTTGCTTTCTGTTTTTCTTTTAATATCGTACGGACATGTTTTTTCGTCCATAGATCTTCCCCCAGACGTTATGATCTTATTCGATGATGATTTTGTTGTGATGAATCTTACAGAGGTTTTTTTTAAAAAATAAAGCCTCTGGCAAAAAGTATATAATATTTAGTAGGATATATATTTTCTCATTTACAAAATTAAAAAAGTCGGGAGGTACATAATGAAAGGATCTCATACTCTGGGGTCGTCATCGCTGTCTGAAAAACAGTATGTGCTCGGGCGGAGGGAAAAAACAGGCGACGGGGTTCTGAATATCGGTAGATACTACGCCCTTGATGGATCGCTAGGAGCACCTGTCTATCTTGATGTGTTGCGGCCGCATATGGTGTTCATTTGTGGGAAACGCGGGTACGGAAAATCGTATACCATTGGTGTCTTTCTTGAGGAGATCGCAACTCTTGATGATGCGATAAGGCAGCATCTTGCGGTCGTCGTTCTTGATACGCTAGGGATTTTTTGGTCAACACAGTTTCCAAGCAAGGATGATCTAAAGCGCATTCAACGTTGGGAGCGAAGACCCAGGGGTTTTCCTATTCGTCTCTTGGTCCCAGCTCGAGGAACAGGGTATTATTCGAAAAAAGATATTCCGGTTGTAAAATTTTCTATTTGTATTGCTGAGCTCTCACCGTTCCATTGGTGTCAACTGTTCGATGTGAAGGTAACAGATCCGGTTGGCGTAGTCTTAACACAGACGATCCTTGCATTACAAGCATCAAAGAATCATTTTTCCCTGCAGGAGATCGTGTCCTATATCCAACAGGATGTTCAGACTGATGTTGTCGTGAAACGTGCGGTGCAGAACTTTTTTCTCATGGCCGACTCATGGGGCGTCTTTGACAAGGATGGTCTTTCGATTGCAGAGATCGTTCAATCCGGGACCGTGACGGTTCTTGATCTCAGCGTTCTTCCTAGCTTGCTTCTCAAGGATGTTGTCGTCGCGGTGCTGAGTGAAAAAATATTTGAAGAGCGCGTCAGGTCACGCAAGATATTTGAACAGAAAAAAATGGGTTTTGCTGTAAAGGACGAAGGCATCCCTCTTGTGTGGCTTGCGGTGGATGAAGCCCAGGTGTTCCTCCCGTATGGAAAAAAGACGCTGAGCAAAGAGGTGCTCATCGACGAATGGATGCGGCAGGGACGACAACCAGGTCTTTCTTTACTACTCGCGACACAACGACCCAGCGCAGTGGAACCAGAGGTGCTCTCCCATTGTGATCTTTTCCTGTGTCATCGGTTGACTGCGCAGGAGGATATTGACGCGCTGAGTCGGATCCGTCCTGTCTATATGCATGGGGATATCCAGGAATCCATCAAGAAGATCGGGTCTGAGAAAGGAGTCGCGTTGCTGGTTGATGATACGTCTGAGTCTGTTCATGTTGTTCAGATGCGTCCGCGTGTCAGCTGGCATGGGGGTGCAGAGCCTGTTATCACGAAGGCTTAGTCGTTCTGAGGTCGTAGGGTGGGTGTTTGTATGAGCCAGAGGAACAATGACGCGGTAGACCAGCTTCCGATTCGACTCATGATGAGTCTTGCGATCATCGCAGCGATAGTCGTCCTTGTCGTAAGTGCCTCAGGTGTTCTGCGTACGTTTCTTGCGGAGCAGCAGGTCGAATCGCAATGCCGGTTGTTAGAGGCATCTCTTTCGACGATGGCGGAAAGTGGTGCGGTCCGTGATGTGGACGATCTGACTACTGCTGAAGGCACAAAACGAGTGCAGACCTTCACCTTGCCTGATTCGCTGGTGTATCTTTCGTTTGGTGGAGATCCTGATCCTTCGAACACGGGGTTGTTCTCATCAAAATTGGTTGAGGATGGGGCAGTCATTTGTTATAAGGTGCAAGGGGGTAGCAGACAAATCATTTGGTTACCGAAGGAGACCTATAAATTCCGGGAAGGAACGTTCGTCGATGATCATTGGAGGATTACTGGTGAAGGAAAAAGCTTTCTCATTCGCACGGGTGGCACAGTCACCTTGGTCTTTGAGCGTATCCAAAAAAATCATATGACCTATATACTGGTTCATACCACCGATGATATCGATTCATGACGATGATTAGAGGTTGCTTTCGGGTCTGTATCGTTTGCTGGTTCAGTGGATATCGTTCGGGATTGTCTGTTTTTTTTGTACAAGTCGGCAGATGCGGCAGGTTTCGATGACAACGTCGGTGCCATCGTTTTTCATGATGCGCTGTGCAGATATGGTTATTTCTTGGATGATTGTTTCATCAAAACTATCTGTTTTTCCCCTTTTTTTTGAGAGGTATTGGCAGATCGCTGCGGGGGTTAAACCGAGTTTTTCTGCGGCTTCTCGCTGGCTAAGTCCAAACTGCTTGATGAGTGTTTCTGCGAGCTCTTTTCTGATCGAAGGAATACCGTTCCAGATCATGAATTCGCAGGGTGTCCGGTGCATGCATAGATGATATATCTTTTCAGTTTATATAATTAACGATTGTTAATGCAGCATTGATGCGATAAAATTTATATGTAAAATGGTTAATATCCTGAGACGTGATAACATGAATCATTTCATAAAGTATATCAATCGTTTTAAAACGAGGTGAAAGTGACAGAGGAAACAATCATGCTGGAAGGATTTATAATAAAAAAGTTATAATGAAATATTTTTATATGAGAATATCGTTATAAAATATGATAACGGGGGAAAATAATGAATCGGAAAGGATTAGCTGTTGGATTAATTCTTTTATTGATTGGAACAAGTGTCTTTCCAATTACTGCACAGAATATAGAGAAATCATCTCAACCGACATCAAGAGGTAATTGGTTGTATGTTGGTGGGAGTGGACCAGGGAACTATACTCATATCCAGGATGCTATCAATGATTCGAGTGATGGAGATACTGTTTTTGTACACTCTGGAATATATTATGAAAATATTAAAATCCAAAAAACCATTAGTTTAACGGGTCAGAATAAAAATAATACGATTATCGATGGGAACGAAACAGGAATCGTTGTTAATGTTACAGCGGATTATGTGAATATTACAGGATTTATCATAAAAGATAGCGGAGAACTGGGTATCTGTGGAGGAATTGTTATTGAGGCAAATGAAGTAACGATTGCGAATAATGTTATTACCAACAACAGTTTTGGGATCTTAATCGGGTTTTTATCTGAAAGCGATAAAATTGATCCTAAAGATCTATTTACATTGAATCCAAAGAGGCGTGGAGGATTCTATCATTCTGATAACAACACTATCGTAAATAACACCATTTTAAACAATAGAGCCGGTTTGTTCTTTCCAGGCTCATATTATAACTTCATATCTAATAATACATTCCTCAACGACGGTCTGTTCGTTTTAAACGATACGTACTCTAATGTTGTTGTCAACAACACAGTTAATGGCAAGCCACTTCTCTATCTGGAAGGACAATCTAATAAAATAATAACAGAAGCTATGGGACAAATAATTCTTGTTCAATGTCATAACATTACTATCAATGAACAACAAATCAACAATACGAGTTTCGGTATTGAATTAATAGATACTACACACTGTTATATTTCTCAGAACATCATCAGGTCGAATAATTTTATTGGCATTTTTCTCTATCAAAGCAGTGATAATATTCTTATGAATAACACAGTAGGTGCTAACTCTGTCCAGGGAATATTTATCTGGGGTAACAACAACATGATAACCGACAATACGATTACTTTCAACACCGAAGACGGTTTACACCTTTATCATAGCATTAACAACACCATGGCAGGAAACAATATCTCGAATAACAATCATGATGGTATTCATATCGAAGTTTCTGAATTATATAATCTCATCTCCGGTAATAACATTCACCAAAATAAGAACTGCGGCATGTATTTTTCGTCCAACAGAAACAACATTCTTTTAGATAACAATATCACTTTCAATACTAACGCAGGGATCTCTGCTGACTACTGTGAAAATATTTCTATCCTTAACAATACCATTTCACATCACAATTTTGGTGTCCAGCTTTTGGAGAGTGACAACAATTTCCTCAAAGGCAATACCATTGTAAGTAATCTTTATGGAATACAATTAATGAAACACAGNNCCTCAAGTTATTTCAACACCATCTCTAATAACAACATCATACATAACAAGGCTATTGGTATAGAACTTTATGAATCTTTCAACAACAGCATTAGCGACAATAATATTTCTTTAAATAGAGATGGGATTATTTTAGGATTTTTGACATCTGATAATATTCTAAGAGAGAACGCTATTATTGAGAATAGCGGAATTGGTATTGACCTTGCGACCGATGCAATTGATAACAAAATTGTGGATAATATAGTCAATAAAAATACTCTTGGAATTAATATTTCTGGTAGTTCAAATACTATCTATTATAATATTATTTCAAACAACTCCCGTGGCATATATATTTCGTATGGTAATGTGAATAATATATATTGTAATAACTTTTTGGTTAATAAAAAAAATGCTGGTTTCAAGCTTATGTTTACAGATGGCGGTAACCAGTGGGATAGAAATTATTGGGGTCGACCAAGAATTCTTCCTCAACTAATTTTAGGGAAAATGATTTGGAACAATCCGATGTTTGCTATTCCTTGGTTAAACCTTGATTGGCATCCTGCTCAAGAACCCTATGATATCCCAGAGATTGGTTAAAACAAGACCGTCTGAAACTGTCGAAATGAGGTAGACCTCTCTCCCTTGTTTTTTTTTCTTTTAAACTTTGCAATAGTGGCTTTAATTATTTTCTAAATTATTATCGCATGAATGCGGTCTTAACGATTGTTAACATCCGTTGTTTTATATCAGCGACGATTCATGTGGGTGAAAATGACTTTATACAAGAGTACATTTAACGATGTGGTGATATCGTGGTAGACATCAGCACGACAATTGGTCCTCTTCGATTAAAAAATCCAACCATGCTAGCCTCAGGAATCATGGATGAGGATGCAGGAAGCATGCAGCGGATGATGGATTGCGGTGCTGGCGCTATCGTCACGAAATCAATCGGGATGCAACCACGAGAGGGATACGCAAATCCAACGGTCGTTGAACTTGAGTACGGTCTTTTAAACGCCATGGGCCTGCCAAATCCTGGGATCGAGCTCTATGGCGAGGAAGTAAAGAAACTACGAACGTCCAATGTACCGATCATCGGGAGCATCTATGCCGCTGATGCAGACGAGTTCGTCAGCCTTGCTGAGAAGATGCAGCGGTTCGGCGCAAACGCTCTCGAGCTCAATGTCAGCTGTCCCCATGCAAAACAGTATGGGCTGGAAGTCGGCTGCGATCCAGTCTTATTACAAGAAATTGTCACTTCAGTCAAACAAAACGTTTCTATTCCAGTCTTTATCAAGGTGTCACCAAACATTATGAATCTTGTGCAGATCGTACAAGGCGCTGAGAAAGCCTCTGCGGATGCGATTGTGGCAATCAATACCGTCAAAGCAATGAAGATCGATCTTGAGACTAGGTGTCCCGTGTTAGCGAACAAGACTGGTGGGTACTCTGGGAAAGCGATCAAACCAATCGGGGTCCGCTGCGTCTATGACATCGCACAGGCTGTCGACATCCCGATCATCGGGGTCGGTGGAATCACCACTGGTGAGGATGCCATTGAATATTTCATGGCGGGTGCTTCTGCTGTCCAAATCGGATCAGCAGTCTATTATCGTGGTCCTGATGTTTTTAAATCCGTCTGCGAAGAAATCAAAACCTGGATGAAGAACCATGGGACCACCACTATCAAAGAGCTGATAGGAGCGGCATGCCGATGAATCATCCGATCATTATCCCTATCCTTACCAGCACGATTGAGGCAACGGATATTAAAACAATCACTTTCCACTATCCCGGGGACGTACTACCTGGTCAGTTTTTCATGGTCTGGATCCCTGGTGTTGACGAGATCCCCATGAGCGTCTCCCAGATTACAAAACGCGTGAAAGGGATCACGTTTCGGAACATCGGAGACGCAACACGAGCATTGTATCAACTCAAGAAAGGCGATCACATCGGGATACGAGGACCATACGGAAATGGATTTACACTTATCGGAAAACGGCTTCTCTTCGTTGGCGGGGGGACCGGTATCGCGATGCTCGTTCCCGTAGTAGAACAGGCGCGTAAGAAAAAACTACCATCAACAGTCATCCTTGGTGTAAAAACAAAAAACCAGTTGTTCTTCGAAGATCGTCTCCGACGGACCGGGACGACCGTCCTTGTTTCCACTGATGACGGATCTCTGGGGTACAAGGGTTTTGCCTCTGATCTTGCGAAAGAGATACTGCAAAAAGAAAAGATTGACATGGTCTACACCTGTGGACCAGAGCGGATGATGAGTTCACTTCTTTCCTATTGTAAGAGCATCCCTTTTCAAGCATCATTAGAACGGTACATGAAATGCGCGATAGGCATCTGTGGCCAGTGCTGCGTTGGAAAAGGGCTTCGTGTCTGTCTCGACGGCCCGATCTTCGATGGAGCCACTCTGAAAAAAGTTGAGGATTTTGGCATCTACCGCAGGGATGCTGCAGGAAGAAAAATCCTGTTTTAATATTTGAAATTTTTTTTTGGACTTACCATTTATTATGATGGATTCGAGACGGGTTATAGCGATCCTCTCGAGGTTTTATCTCAGCAGGGTACCCAAGGGAGACTAACGCAAACGGGATAATATTCGATGGGAGATGTAAGAGCTTTCGCATGCCAGCGACCCTGCCTTCCCGTGGGTAGAGACCTAACCAACAAGCCCCAAGTCCCAGGCTATGAGCCGCAAGCAGGATGTTTTGGGTTGCTGCTGCGCAGTCGATCATCCAGTATCCTTTAAATTTCTCCAAATTCAGATCCCCACAAACAAGGAGTGCTTTGTCTGCTTCCACAAGCATCTTGGCGCTCGGATGGAAGGTATGGATGACATTGAGGATTTTCCGGTCATCCAGGAGAACGAAGTGCCATGGTTGTTGGTTCCCTGCTGAGGGAGCGCTGCTTGCAGAATGTAGGAGCTTCTGAACGATCTGCTCTGGGATTGCTTGTTTTTTGTATTTTCTGATACTTCTTCTTGTAAGAATCACTTCGAAAGCGTCTATGTTCTCATCCATGATGACCTGAACAGATGTTTTCTATATAAGCTTCTTGAAAAGCGAGTAAACAATATGCTTATGAACTGGTTTATCGCCAATTCTTATTTTTATCGCATTTTTTTTAAAATTATACCCTCGGAGAATGTTTTAAATAATATTTCTCATTTTTGTCGTTACTTTCTACGAACGTTATATTAATATATTAGGCTGTTGAAAAATTAAATGAGCCCTCCCCGCCTTTCATTTAAAGCGGGATGCAATAAATGAAACAACAGAGGAGGGCTAGTCTCAGAAAGATAATAGCCAATATTAATCTTTCACAAATAGAAAACACCTTGAAAAATCAATACAAATACCAACCAGGTAAACCTGGCCGACCACCCATCTCACCAACAGGAATGTTTCTCTCCTTTCTGCTGATGTTTCTCCGGATGGAATCCTACCGAGACTACCATAACTTTCTCGAAAAAGACCAGTTCTGGAGACGACTACTAGGGTTCAAAGACAACCCGGATATTGGAA
>JAFNFT010000049.1 GCA_017885605.1 Methanobacteriota archaeon
TCTCTTCATTTTCTGCGCCGTCTGAGGCAAGCAGCTGAGCCTGCTGTGTCCAGGTGATGCCTGTGCGGATGAACACATACGCCGACCCTTCATTACTATCATGCCCATACGAGCCGACAAGAGCAGTATCTCCACGAAGGGAAACAGAACAGCCAAACTGGTCATTNNATGAATCAACTCCAATTGCTCCGATGAGAGCCGTGTCACCACTGAGAGAAACAGAATAGCCAAAATAGTCATGAGCTTCGCCGTCTGAGGCAAGAAGTTTTTGCTGCAGGATCCAGGTTGTGTCGGTGCGAATGAACACATATGCCGACCCGGAATATTGTCCGTTGTCAGCATCCTTAGGTGCTCCGATGAGAGCGGTGTCACCATCAAGAGCAACAGTAAGGCCAAACTGGTCACTTGCTTCGCCGTCTGAGGCGAGGAGCTTTTGCAATTCAGTCCAGTTCGCTGCCATGCTTGCCAGAGAGGTGCTTGGAATCATCGGATTTATCGCATTATTTTTTAATGATGTGACTGCGGGAACTACGGTAGCTATCAAAAGCATACATACAAATAGTCCTATGATTTTGTTTTTCATGTTTTCTTCTCCCTCATAAAATTATAATAATCTCCATAGTATTTATATCTTTATCTTGAGAAATTATTCGCAAAAAAAGGAACAAAAAAAGAATGAGATTAAATGCATCTCAACTTTTTCATTGATTTATTTTCTTTAAAAACATATCCTTAAAAATAGAAGCATCAACACGGTTTTAACCTATGTATTGTTCTGAACTAGTTCCTCTGTTGCACAATATCGAAGATCCCATCCAAAAATACCTTGGCATCTTCCTCTTCTGCCTCTTTGATCAACAGTTCATTCACATCCTTGCCTTCAACATGCCTCGATAGTGACACCATCTCGTTATATTGCGCGACAGCCTCTACAACCATCTGTGTAATTCCACCTGGTTGCTTACAGAGCTCACGAAATTCCTCTTCCGAAATATCATAAGCATCTCTCCTCTGTATCTTTTTATGCATCCACGTCCACATCCCATGGGTAAATGAATGCGTATGATACTTTATAAAACAGAATTGGCAGATACTTATGCAGGGATCATATCCACCGCATGTACCTCGTACACGTACGAGAGTGCTCTTTCTAGCAACGAATGAGAGCCAAAAGACAACGCAAGACATCTCTTGCATATTTTTTTAAGATACTCAGCGGTTCCTTCGTTTAAACATGTTCTTAGAAAAGAGGCATTCACGCGGTTTTTTTTTTTAAGAGAATCGACGTTCACATTTACAATTTGTTTATCTGAATTATTTTATCAACTTTATTTCTAATATCAACATACGCTTGCGATCCTTCTTTTTCAGATGTTTTCATGTGTTCTCTTATCGTAAGATTCTGTTGCTGTTGTTCTCTTTTTTGAGACATTTTTCTATACTCCAAATACATGCGTACATCAACAATGACAAGAATCACAAGCAATGTCATCAATACCCAAAGCAGAATCGCTCCAAAATCACTGGATGAATCAGGGATAATATAATCTACAACCATCCTACTATCAAAAGCGATTCTCCTCACCTCCACTATTTGTTTTCCCTTTTCTTCATTATTCCCCTATATCATTATTCCCATCATCCCATATCTGCAACAGTTCTCCCTTGTCTGATATTTCAACAAACGTTACCATACTTCTTCTTCCTCTACTTCAACATTGTAGATACGATTTATAAATATAGCAGGGTAGGTGCTTATGCATATCAAAAAAACTGAACGGGTAGCGATCTCGCAGTAACACGTTTTAAAGACGCAGAGTTCTCTGTGCGAATTAATCCATTATGAGCTTACTATGGTGACACTTTCGATGATGACGTCATTAACAGGCCAGTCCTCCATCACCCCGTATTTTGTCATCGTTTCCACCTGAGCGATCGCACGAACAACATCGATACCTTTCACGACTCTCCCGAACGCAGCATAACCATAGGGATCAGAGCCATTCGGCTCAAGATGTCGTTGCGCTCCATCATCGATAAAAAACTGGCTCGTCGCACTGTTCGGATCACTGGTCCGCGCCATACCTATTGTTCCATCGAGATGATGAACACTAGGGTTTATTTCAAGATTAATGGGGCCATAGGGGCTTATTTTTTCAGTCCCATTAGGATAGTATCCACCACCCTGTATCACAAAATCCTCAATCACCCGATGAAAGACAAGACCGTCGTAAAACCCATCATTAGTGAGTTTTATGAAATTCGCTGTGGTGATCGGCATTTTATCTTCATACAGTTCGATGAGAATGGTCCCCATTGTTGTGTTCATCACTGCGATACTATTGGTATTGATCGGTAAGACGACAGTAAAACATCCCAGCAAGAAAGAATCCGCTAGGATGATGCCATGATCCTGGTTTGAGAATGTGATGGGTTCTCCTGTGGTATAGTGGAAGAATTGAAATGGTTTGGAGAAAATTATCCTGAGATTGACCGGTTCAACCGTCGAGTAATCACCATTGACGTTCAGATTTTGAACTCTGCCGAAAAGAAACGTCCTCTTCAAGAGATACTCATTTGAACAGTTGGCTTTATTCTCATCAGTGATGGTTCCATCAATTGGTTTTATTGAAAATGCAGCGATCAAAAATACGCTACTTAGTAATAATGTTATGACACATAAATTCTTAAGTTTCATTGTTCTCATGGTGTGATTCCTCTCCTGATACAAACAGGTTACGTTTTAATATACTATTGATTCATTTAAATGTTTTGGAAAAGATAAAAATAAAGATAAGGCTCATAAAAAGAAAAATAGTGGATTCTTAGAGGACGGTGATTCCTCCACTACAACCATAAATGGTGTTCCCAAATAACAACGGCAATTATTCGAGAGAACTATTTTTCCTCAGAAATTACGAGTCGTTTTTTTTGGTATCCACAACGGTTTCCCAACTGGTAGGACAGTTTTGCCTGCCATCGTATTGAAGATGATTGCAGCTGCAGCATAAAACGACAACACCGAGGTAAGGAGAAGAAACACACCAGCTGGCTGCGCAGACATCTCAAAAAGATAATGAGGAATCAGCAGAGCAACCGCTAGATCCACTGCGATTAATATTGCAAAAAGCGCCTTATTGGTCATCAACGACGCAACAGTCGCGATCAAGCTGAAGAGAAGGACACCGACCAAACCATATGCGTACTGTTCAAGGTTCCCGGGATTCAGAGCCGAGGAATTATTAATAACCAAGGTGAGTGCAATCGAATACATCGTCATCGCATAGACTGAAAAAACCGTGGCTCCGAAGATGTTATTTCGTTTGAACTCCAGTGCTCCTGCGATCAACTGCGCGGTCGCACCAAAGAAAAGAATCCATGGTATCATCAATGATTTTGAAGGAACACTTGAGACGAGCTGCAGGTCAACCGCTCCTAATACCAAGGCAGCGACCGCAAGACCGATTAGACCGAGTGCAGCAGGGTCAGCCACGGGTAACGTTTTGATAGATGCGTCTGTGCTTACTACTTCTTTTTGTTCTACTATGTTAATTGCTTTTTTTTGCACCATTCTATATCACTTCTCCCAGTAATGTTTTTCGGTACTTGGCGGATGCTCATCTTTGCTGTATTTACCGCCCCAGACATTCAGACCATTTTTTTCATCAGCAGTAATCTTATCCTGCAGCATCTTCAGCATCTTTTTATCAGAAAACCCGAGTTGGTACATCTTCTGCGGCGTAGGCACACCATTTGGAGTCCAGCCTCTGCGATAATAGACCGCATCAGAAAGTTTTTCATATTGGTCCCTGCGAAACTCGTACAGAATCCTCAGTTTCTCTTGCACGGTCATTTTTTCAACATCCTTCTGAGATATCCCTTGTTTTTCCACGAGTTGTTTATCGTATCGTTCCTTCCGTGACATGTATTCCATTTCTGTCACTGGGCCCATTGAGCGGAATGGGATCCAATCGTCTTTCCGCTGCCCTCGTCCCAACCACACATTCATCGCTCGCTGCCAGTTATAACACCGTTCACTTTGCAAAATAAGGTCTTCTTTGGTAACATTCCAACCGGTCATCGCGTTCTGATACTCCACGTAGTTCTGCACATGCTCTGGGACCTTTGAAGGCTCCGGGGTCTGAGCGTTGTTCGCTGGTTCGACATCGTTCCAGGGGAGTTTACACAATCCGTTGAGACCAAACCAGGTCCGCCACATCGGGAAATAATGCAACGCTTCTGCNNGCCTTTGCTTTCCATGCCAGCGTCTTCAACAAGCTGTTTGTCACCCCAGCCATGCTGATTGATCCAGTCTTTCACCCGTCGGGCACCTCTGGCAGCAACCTTGATGAACTCCCCGTTGTCCCCCTTGGCTATCCGATGGAGCAGCTCTAAAGCTGCATCTGCGTTGCCGAAGCAGAGCTCCAGGCCATCGCAGCGTTCCTTGTTCAAAATCCCATATTCGTACATCTCCATGTAGAAGGCTGTTGCTGTTCCTGCTGAGATGGTGTCAACCCCGTACGTGTCACAATAAAAGTTGAATTCTAAGATCCATAAGGGGTCCCAGATGCTCATGTTGGAACATGCCCCGATGGTTTCATACTCAGGGCCATCGACGGTGACTTTCTCACCTTTATACGGCCCGGTCATCACCGTGTATCCATCAACGGTTTTTGCACATGCCATGGTACAGCCATGCCAACAACCGTCTGGGATGATTTTTGTAAACAGATTATAGAACTTCGGTGAATAGATCTTCGATGCCTTCGGGAAACTCCCAAATCGATAATTCTCGGTGGGGAGCAGATCATAGGCATCCATGATTTCCACCAGATGCCCGGTTCCGACCGCACGCATATTGCACTGGTACCGGTCCAGATCGCGGATTTCTTTATGCAGCTTCGTCCCAACCTTTGCGAGAGCAACGGGATCCGCAGGATGATTGGAGACGCCATCGAACCGTTCTACTTTTACGACCACTGCTTTGATCTTCTTGTCACGCAAGACTGTTCCTAGGCCACCACGACCCGCTTGTTTAATCCGAGGAACCTTTCGACGGATATCATAAAACGAGAAATTCAGACACCCCCAGTAACTATGTTCTGCAGCATGTCCAGATGATACGACTGAGATTTTCTGTCTGGATTTATCGGTGTCTTCCGATGCATAGATTCTGGTGAGCTGCTCGGAAAGAAGATGGGTATCGGTTTCCTCTAACGGAGCGGTCTCAATTGAGACGGTTCCTTTTTCGCCATCGATAACGACCACCACGTCTTGTTTTGCCTTCCCTTGGATTTCAAGGGCGTCAAACCCAGCGAATTTCATATAGGGGCCGAAGAAGCCACCAACGTTACAATCACAAAGGATATTGGTTGATGGAGAGACACTCAAACAGAGGGATTTGCCTGACCCCGCGTACTGGGTTGTACCGCAGAGCGGACCGGTCGTGATGAGCAATTCATTCTCTGGGCTGTCCCACCGGGTCGTCGGTTTGATGGAATCCCACATGAGTTTTAAACCAAATCCCCGTCCGCCTGTGAATTTCTTTTTCATCTCCTCGGTGACTGGTTTTTCAGCGATCTGTCCGGTACTGAGGTTCACGTAAAGCGTCCGATTCGCAAATCCCTTGGTTACTTGACCTTTCTTGTATGAATATTTTGTTAGAATCTTATGAGCAGAATAAATTTTCTTGAGATCCCAGGTATGTTCCGTATTCCCTGTTGTATATTCTTCGACAGCTATCTGACCTTCGACCATGTTACGCTCCTAGTTTATGATACACGACTTGTTTGACGCCAGCGATTGGCACCTCCACAAGCTCCAATGCTTTTTCAGGGCATGCACGGACACATGACCCGCAAGAGATGCATTTGAACGGCTCGATCCGTACGTCTGCTTTTCGCATCGCATCAATTGGGCAGAAACCAACACAGGCTTGACATCCAATGCAGGTGTTCACATCTAGCCAGACGACGCCGTTTTTCCTTCTTGTTAACGCTCCAACCGGACACATATCAAGACATAGCCCGCGCTGGTCGCACACATGCATCGAGTATCCCTTCTCCGTTTTCAGAATACGAACCGCTGATTTCTCACCACCATCCTTGTTTTTGAAATGCACCTGCGAACATGCTTTTTCACATTCGAGGCATCCTTTGCATTTCTCTGCATGAAACTTCAGGATTTTAACGGTTGTCGGATGGTCCATAAGCTAAATCCCCTATACCCCTATGATGAGGATGGTGTTCAGAATAACAAAGACCCAGCAGAATGCTGAGACGCCGATGGTGATGGGATAATAGAGACGGTCTTGTATCGTGATATGAGCATTCTTCAGAGCAAATACTGCAGGGACTGTCGCGACTCCCAGCAGGGCTGCAAGCAGTCCACTGGCTAGGATCTGTGGGATGAAGACAATGAGATTTTCCAGATAGAATCCAGCAGAAGAAAACACTGGTGTCAGGATCTGGGTGATGATATACCCACCGACGTACACAAGGTATGCTGAGGTTACCCCGATACTTGTTTGAATGGTCAGTGTGTGGGTTGTTTTCTGGTCGAGCGAAAACCCTGTCCAGATAAGATCGAAGAGCAACCCTTCTGCCATGATCGCGATCGCCGAACAGATAAAACATCCACCAAAAGGGTTGAAGAATCGAAGCGCTCCAGCCACAAGCCCGATGCCTGTTTGCATCCCTGGTTGTCTGAAGGTGGTTCGACTCAGAGTCATCAGACCGATGGCAAAGACACCGGTCATGATCGCTCCTGCGGGGAGGTTGACGTCACGGAGCAATGATCCGATGATGCATTCGGCAAACCCCCAGAGCGATCCAAACACGATGATCCCGAGAATAAATTTCCTGTTTATCATACGTTAATTCACCTCGATAATAACAATGTCTTTGACACGGAACGCTTTTGGTAAATCAGAAAAAATCGATTCACGATCTTTTGTGAGCAGCCCATTTTTCAGATTCTCCCAAGTCACGGTTTTCTCGTACCCATCTGCGCCTTTGAGTGTATACGTGTGCTGCTCTGGGTTTCCGATACCGGTTTTCAGCATCAAGTCATCCAAAGCGATTCCCGTATATTGCGAGTCATTGAATGCCCGAGGTTTCGCAAGAGAAAACAGCTGATCGATGGTATAGTGTTGTCCGTTGAGAAGCAACGTATCGGTCGTTGTTTGTGTCGCATAGACGTAGAGTGATGAGCTGCTCGCTATGAAAAGGAATATCAGAGCGAGAATCGGGAGCAATCGGTCCTTCCCCATAGGTATCGTTGGGATGGATGCAAAGGTGGATATATAAAAATTATCCAATCTAGCTGGGTGGATGACAAACAACTCAATTACTTATCCATTACTATCCTTTATTGAAGGCGTTCCTATTCTAGTGGACCTACTCAACTCAACGTAAACAAGAATGGTAAGGATTCCTATGAATACTGATTGTTTTTTCATACTGCTTTTTTCTCCAAAGAATACAATTTCATTTCATTATTTCTTCTTTTTTTCTTCGTTCTTACCTTCTTTTTTTGTTTTGCCGTTACAATTGTATAGGCTATTAGTTCATTATCACCCATTATTTTTTCCTCACGTCAACATCAATTTTAAAATACTTCCTTCTTTAAAAACATAGTCTTAGAATCGGATAACAAGTGTTCAATATCATCTAAAGGTAGTGATAAAAACCAATGTAATTAATTGTGATACAACTCTCTATAGTGGTTTTTTATTTTAAGAGGAAAAGGGAAGTAAGGAGGCAATATGAAAGACTCTGCCTTCCCTCTATTTCTCATTCTTAATAACAAAGGGGGAATTCTATTATATGAACTCCGTCTATGGCAATAAAAATGAATAGCCATCTGTATTAATAATTTTCTATAATTACTATGTGCAATTGTCGATAATTAATCCAGTCAATAACTTCCTTAGATGATAAGGATTCACCTGATTTATTAAAAATTATGTCTTGCTACCTGTAATCCTTTGTTCCGTATTTTCGTTGCATATGTTCTGAGAATTTCCTCATCGTTGGGTCGCCATTGGATCCGCTCGAGTAATGCGTACGATATTTCTGCATTGATATGTTCAACAGTCCATTTCACAGATTTCCGGTATGCATCAAGAAAAGTTTGACAGAGCTGGAATTTTTCATCAACGAACATTGGATCAGTACTCAACAGAGACCCACAAAGGGTGGCAAGGTCTTCACTTGGTTTGCCAATGCGTGACTCCTCAAAGTCAACACCCCAGATTCGACCCTTGTTTCGGATAAAATTTCGTAAGGTCGCATCACCACGAATTTGAAACTGATCTTCTGATTTAAAAAAGGTATGAAACCGAACAAACCAGTCAGCAAGCAACTGAACAACCTTTTCTTTCTCCTCAAAGCCCGTTTGAGAATCATTGACGACATCGCAGACATTCTGTCCGAGAATATAACTCATCACTAGAACATTGTTTTCCGTATCCTTCTCAAATGGTGACGGGATGGGAAGCGCAGAAAATCCTTTCTTTAGAACAGTATATTCAATGTCCATGTTTTGCTTCAGCCCTGGAACAAACCATTTCAGGATTCGTGGTTGACCATTGAGCACCACATACGCAACCGTGTTTTTTTTACTGTCAAAACGTTTTTGTACTAACACGTTTTTGTATCTCTCAGCTTTCTCTATGAGATCTTTGATGTCTCTCATTATCCATACTAACGAATATCATAGAACGAGAAATAACTTCCGATGGGAACGGTTATTTTCCGGTAATGAAATCTAGTCTTTTTTTTTATTCGGTGATTACTCTTATAGATGTGACCATTTTCATCCAATATTTCGATTCTGTAATAAACCCTTGATTATCAAGGAAAACTATCCTGAGTTTTCCATCACTGGATTCATTCAACCAGTCACCTTCAAATTGATAAGCAAGAACCAAGGTCATATTTCCTGTACCGATCGCTGATCCGTTCTCGGGATTATAGATAGGGACTTGTCCAATGATCGTCGAATAATTATAGGACATATTTTTTCCGTCTTCAGAGAAAACCTGAAGAGTATATCGGTAAGGTACTGGTTGTAACGTGTTTACTAGAGTGGTGATATTCACCCCGGTGTAATTACCAACTCCTTTGATAACTCCTATACTATTCCGATATCCACCTTTTGCGGTATAAGATTCTAATCGTTCAATTTCACCAAAAGTAAAATTTTTCTGTTCGTCATCATAAATAAGGGTGAGGGTCGGAGGGATTGATTTATGATCGTCGGTATTGTCATCGGTTTTTTCTGTTGGTTTCGGTAAATTCACATAGATAAGGATAGCTATTGCTATAATGATGGCAATTGCGACAACTGCGCTGATTATCTTATTTGTTTTCGATGTCATGAGTCACCTTGAGGAAGATGCTGTTTTTAAACATTTTCTAAAAAATCTGCTTCTTTTATGGTTCGTGCAGTAAGATAAATCCCCACCAGGATAATGCCACCGCCAAGAATGGTATAGAGCGAGGGTTCTTGATGAATCCAGGGGATGGCGTACGCAAGCAGGGAGGATCCGATCGGTTCTCCGAGGAGTGCTACGGACATTATTGATGCACGGATGTACCCCAGAGACCAGTTATACAAGGTATGACCAAAGATGCCAGAGACCACTGCCATAAGTAGAATGATGGCGTAATCAGACGTAGCAAGGTTAGACACGGGAGCAGCATATGCCAGGCAGATGAGAAACAAGGTGATCGTCCCGACGGCATAGACGACAAATGCATAGGTGATGGTAGAAACCTTTTTTCGTAGGGTTCGTCCCCCTAAGATATATAATCCAGCAGCAACCCCTCCAAGGAGAGCCAGGATGTTTCCTTCAATGGTGTCAAGACCAAACCCGGCTAGTCCATAATTTCCAATGACCAGCACTCCTACACCACCTAACGAGATAGCGATTCCTAGTGCGTTGACCCAGGAGAGTTTTTCTTTCAGAAAATAAAACGACACAGGCGCGACAAGGATCGGATGTGCGGTGACAAGGATGACTGAGCTTGCCACCGATGTCAGCTTTAAGGAGGATATCCACAGGGCGAAGTGCGCTGCAAGAATAATCCCGATCACGATCATAATAAGTATGGTTGTTCTTGGTAGTGTACGGAGTTCGTCTCTGGTTTTTTTTCGGAGTAAAAGAAGTGGAACAAGCAGGAGGGTGGTGAAGAAGAGTCGATAGAACGCGATGCTTAATGGAGGAGCCTGGCAGGAGAGGATAAAAATAGATGCAAAGGAAACCGCGATGATGGAAACAAGAAGACCAAGAGCGTGTTTTTGCATGGTGTGGTGGTAATCGGCTGCCGCGCTATTTGATTTTCTCTTTATTGTTTTGGTTGCGCGAATGGTTTCCGATAATTCAAAAGGAGGATCAGGGTGAAAAGAAGGGATAATATACCTAGTAATGCAAACGGTATCCAGATCCCATACCGATCAGAGAGCACGCCACCAAGGAAAAGAAGGATGGCTCCCCCGCCGGTCTGAAACGTAAACGTCAACCCAAATGTCCACCCCTCCTCCGACTCATGGGTCACCTCAGAGACAAAGGAGAATAACGCAGGATAGGTAAGGAACACCGCGATCCCAAGGAGAATCATGACCACAATAAGAATGATGATCTGAGTGAAGAACGCAAGCAACACACTGAGGATTCCTATCATGATATACGCTGCGACAAGCAGTTTTTTCCGATTAATATACGATCGTATCCTTCCATAGGATAGGGATGTGATACTCCCAACCCCTGCCCAGAGCGCAACCAAAAAACCGATCACTGGGAGGGACAATGTTGTTCGTTCAGTGAGGAGTAAGGGAAAATAGGTAATGATCACGCCCCAGGATGCCCCGCTGATCATGAACGCAGGAATAAGGAGACGTATCGATTTCATTCGTTTGAACGCATCGGTCGCCATTTCTTTTAATGAATGTTTTTTTGTTTCTTTAGGAACAATGACGAATACTTTGTTTAAGTGATATGTAAGAGCAACGCTTACTAAAAGACAAAGGATGCAGATGCATGCCCAGCCATACAGTGGCACGGTCCAGTTTGTCAGTTGGGTGATCGAAAGCGTGGTAAGGATCGCTAAAAACGCTCCGAGGTCCGCAAACCCGCTTTGGATACCCATCGCCCAGTCCAATCTACCTTTTTTGTAGGTCCGTGAAATCCACCCGATGCCTATCGGATGGAAAAAGGAGGTGGCGAACCTCATAAAAAAAATAAGACAGATAAGGGTGATAAATCCAGTACTAAAGCTGAGTAAAACAAGGGAAAAACTGGTTAACAGCAAACCTGTGAGAAGGAAGGAATTCACGTTCTTCCCATCAGCGAGTCGTCCTAACACAAGCTGTCCGACAAGGGTAACGAACAATCCTCCACCGGTGATAATACCGACTTGGGTATAACTCAGATGAAAAATCTCCTTAAAAATAGGGAACAATATCGAGATGACCGCAGTTGATCCATCATTGACCGCATGAATAAGGCTGACTGTGGAGAGGATCCTTCCCTGTTGTTTCATGGTTTGGGGATGTGATAATGAATGAGCAGTTATATTTTTTCCTTCGTCATAGAAAGAGTAAAACATAAACAGCCCTATGGGTTATCTCTTGGTATGTCTGCACCGAAAGTGTTTGGGGTCTATGGGGAGTCAGATTCAGGAAAAACGACTTTGATCGTACAGCTTATCACGCGGCTTACGAAAGATGGATACCAGATAGCGACTATGAAACAGACAAACAAAGCGATCTCGATGGATACAAAGAACAAAGATACCTGGAGCCATCATAACGCAGGTGCGCATCTTGTCGTGTTTTCCTCTCGTAGTGAAACAAATTATCTGCTCAATGAACCTCTAAACACTCCTGAAATCCTGCGAAAAATATCCGCATTTGGGGAATTTGATTTCATCCTCGTCGAAGGAGTTGACGACCCGGACATACCGAAAATACAGATTGGCAGAGGAAAAAAACGAAGCAATACCATTGCCACTTACAAAGATAATTTTCAAGAAATATTAGCCCTCCTTAAACACGAAGGAAAAGAACAACCCTCCACTCCTGATCTTTCTATTGTAGTAAATGGGAAAACTATACCACTCACTCAATTTCCCGCGCAGATTATCTCAAACACGATTGTTGGTATGCTTACATCTTTGAAAGATGTTCAGGACATCAATGAGGTCACTCTTCAGTTGAAACGATAAAACGAGCATCATGTCATTTTCTCTCTTGCTGACTATCTAAAGGTGAGCATCAAGAGGTGAAAGAATTCAACTATTAAAAAGACTGTCCTCGGAGAAATCTGGTTAACTCTTTATACTCTCCGTTTATTCCTTTTTTATGACGCTGAGATCACCTGCGCTCACTGTCGATGGAATTCTTATTGAAGATGGTTCCATTCTCCTCATACAACGAAAACACCCTCCATTTCAGGCAAAATGGGCGTTACCCGGGGGTTTCGTGGAGTACGGTGAGAAAACCGAAGATGCACTGATTCGTGAGATGTTTGAGGAAACCGGGTTGAAAATAAAAATACGTGCGCTCCTGGGCGTATATTCAGATCCACACCGTGATCCTCGCGGACATACCGTGACGGTCGCTTATCTGATAGAACGAGTGGATGGATCGTTGAACGCTGGTGATGATGCGATGAGTGCAAAGTTTTTCAAGACGAACGAGTTACCGGAGTTAGCATTTGATCATGCAAATATCGTGAAGGATGCATCCCAGAGGATTTCACATGGAGTTTTGCCCAAAATGTAAGGTTCTTATGCTTCCACAAGGAGAGTTTTTTATCTGTAACTCCTGTGGAGAAAAAAGGAAGAAGCAGGGAAGCTCTATTGTTGTGGAGAAACAGAAACAGAAAGAAACAGTCGTCCTTGAAAAGAGGATTGATATTTTACCGAAAACACGAGTTGAGTGCCCGAAATGTGGGAATAATGAAGCGTTTTGGATTTTGCGACAGACCCGGGCGAGTGATGAACCTGAGACAAGGATTTTTACGTGTACGAAATGTGAACATCGCTGGCGGCAATATTAAGATACGTTTTCTCTTTAGATGATCTCTTTGGTATTGTCTAATGTTCGTTCAGGTATATAGAAAAGTATATTAACAATTGTTAACTATCTTCTTGTGAATGAAGAAAGCCACAGACCTCTCTGAACTCAATCAAAATATTATTGACACCTTTGAAGAAGTCAAAAAAGTTGTGCAAAAAAACGAGAAACGCTCACGTGCCGGACTAATGCTCGGACTCCAGGAGATCGGTGCATCACTCGATGGATTTATCGGGGCATACTACCCAGTCGCCTCCAACATCATCATCGTGAACAAAACGCCACTCCGTCGTATCCTTGAGACCAATAAAACACTCCTGAAACCATACATCTTTCATGTCCTTCTTCATGAATACATCCACGCGCTTGGATTCCTCGATGAAGAGACCACCGGGCAAAAAACATACCAAATCAGTAAACAACAATTTGGAGAACGCCATATCATCACCCAATTATCAACCAACATCAGAAAGTTCTTCCCTAATCTCGTCTATCCGATTCACGGATGGCTGCCGCAGAAAACAACACCGCCCATCGAGCTTGTCCAGGGCTTTGATTTTTCAAGCACAAATCCCTATATCACCTAAAAACACCACACGAACGAACCTTCTTTTTCATTTTTTCCCTCTTTTTCTTAAAATAGAAAATTATATAAATACATCAAAATAATAGATAGGTATCTCAACGAGGAAAAATGAGGTCTCACTATGTATAAAAAAATATTCCTTGCAGGAATGATAACGTTTCTCTTCATAGGAGTCATGGTATCACCAGCGACCGCGCAGATGACACAGACAGACAATATTTCCTATCAGGAAACACGCACTATCGAGTCTTTTATGGAAGATGTAGAATCCATCGCCGCTAAATCACAAACCTTTTCTGAGTTTATTCAAGAAATTCAAAATCTCTGTCTTTCGAACGAATATATCAAATATCCCGTCGTTCAGAATTTGATAGCAAGAATGCTGCAATTCCTCACGAAAGAACGAGCGCTCGCTGCTTCAGGATTGAACCTGGCTAATCTTCTTGGAGTATTCTCCTCAAAACTCAGCTCGAACTACTTTGTCATCAGTTATGGAGCCTATCACCGATTAAATCCACGCAAGGATAATTCAATAAATCGGTTCAAAGAAAGACTTTCCATGTGGCGGTATTCAGATACAGCAAAACTGTTGAAAGGGAGAACCCTTATTTTAGAAAGACAACCGTTCGGAATTCACCAAAAAATGCTTGGCCCACAACTTGGATTCATGAAAGGATTCAAAGGCATCTACATTGATATCGAAAGCAAGCTTACAGGCAATGCATATGTGTTCTTTTTAGGCAGAGCCCATCGAATTCGTGCATTCGATCTCACCCCTCTCTCTAAATAAGGCTCTATACAATTTTTCATCTTTTTTTTCTTCTTCAATCTCGAATGTTACTGAATGGTTATGGATTGCGCAATACGAGGAGAAAATCGACAATTGCCTTACACAACGTAGAAAATTATATAAATACTGAAGATAATATACATTTAATAGAAAAATCCAAATTCGAAAACGAGGGTAAAAATATGACGAAAATAAAAGGAATGCTTACAATAGGCGTAATTCTTCTTTTTCTGGGAGTCACATTTAACCCAGTAACAGCACAAACCGCGGTAAAAGACCAAATGGAAGTAACCACAATCGGTACTTTGAAACAATTACAGCTTACCAATGATGAAGTCACTTCCATGCAAAAATTCCTCCCTGCATTGCTGGAGAAAATGTCCACTGCGACATCCTACGCAAACCTTGTTGACACTATCCAAAGTTTCATAGCAGAGAACGGTCGACATCCTGTTCTTGTTCTCTTACTTTCACTGGTGATTAAGGGGATTGATTTCAACTATAAGATTAATCAACTCCGCCCGCTTAGAAAAAACGTCTTTATCATGAGCTGGGGATTTACCAACAAGTTCCTCTCATTAGGGAAAAACAAACTCAACATCGTTCGACCATACACCTTATGGTTCTACTCAGGACGATCCAATCTGATCCTTAACAGCCGAACCATTATCATCGATCCCTATCCATTTGGCATTAAGATGTTCACCGGTAGACAGATTGGGTTTATGACAGATTTCAAAGGATTATATATCCACCGATCAGGGTCTATCGCGGACAAAGCCATAACGATGTTCTTAGGCTTTACCAGCACTGTTCGGGGAATGGATCTTTCTCCGATGAATAAATAAAACACTCCTTCACTTTTTTCCCCTTTTTTTTCTTTTTGTTTTTTCTGATCTGCCTTTTAAAAAATCCTTATAAGATGCTTTTTTGTTCCGGTTATTGAAATTATGGGACCTTCTCAAGTGACAGTGATTCGGAGTCGACGCCGAAAGAAGACCATCCAGACAAAGTATGGGAATGGGCACCTCTGGATATATCTACCTGCAGGCATGTCTCCCAAAGAGGAGCAGAAATGGGTTGATCGAATGATTAAAAAAAGTGAACGATGTGAACAGAAAAAAACAGTAAAAGAAAGTGACGGCTGGTTGAGACAGCGTGCACAAGAACTCAATAAAAAATATTTCAACGGATCCTTGAATTTTTCAATACGATTTGTTACGAATCAGAACTCACGGTACGGGAGTTGCACCTCACTAGATAAATCCATTCGCATCTCAGATCGAGTGAAATCCATGCCCTCTTGGGTACAGGATTACATCATCATCCATGAACTCACACACCTCATCTATCCAGATCATTCGAAAAAATTCTGGGAAACGGTCAATCGATATAAGTATGCGGAACGCGCAAAAGGATACCTCATCGCACTCGGGGTAGAACAAACCGCCGAAGAAACAGAATCTCCTCCGGAGGAAAATATTTTATCTGAAATATCAGGTGAATAAACAATATCATTCATCTAAAATGAAAATATATATAATCTTGTATCAGATATCGTTCGTGTGTGAGGTTGGGTTATGAAAACACTAATAGATGAATTTGGATGGAATGCTGGTAAGGTCTGGAAGACTCTTAGTACAAAAGGTCCATTAAAAGAGGACGCATTGCTTCAAACAACAAAACTAAAAGGCGACGAACTCTGGACCGCTATCGGCTGGCTTGCACGAGAAGGCAAGATCTGCAGAGAAAATAATATGTATAAACTCGGACAAACCAATTTAACCCCAAAGATCGGTTCCGATGCGGGGAAAGTCTGGAACACCGTAGCAAGACAAGGTGAAGTGGATATCTCAACGATAGCAAAGCTAGCACAGATCACCGAGGTTGACGCATATACTGCCCTTGGATGGCTTGCGAGAGAAAACAAAGTTCAATGCCAAAAAATCAAGTCAAAAGAACCAAAAATAAAAGTGACTTTAAAATAGTCAATTGTATGGTTTCTTAGTATATACTGGAGGAAAACCTCCTCTTTTTTTATCTTTCTGGTTTTTCTATTGACCTGACAGACTAATAGTGTCTGCGAACTATGTCATATATTGATGTCATGGTAAAATGTTAAAATGAAAAAATATATATTATATATTGGAACTGAAAAATATATAAACATTTTTTAGATACATTATCTCAGGGGCTGACATGAAAAAAGTATTCAATTTTATCTCATGTATTCTGCTGGTAGGTATTTTATCCGTTGTTCCAGCAGCATCATCAAAACTATCTATCAATGATCAGCATATGTACAGTACCCTCGTAGATTATGATCCATTGGTAGACATAAACATCACAATTGATATCTTAGCAATTAGAGCATTAGACAAAATAGACCCTCTTTCCCACCCTGATTTTTTTGTTAAAGTATTTATCAATGATGCGGAGTATACAAGTCCCATCTGGGAAGATACCAGCTATTTGTATAATTGTTTTACGGTTACTGCAGATGTTCCAGATGATAAAAAATCAGTCGATGTGACGATACAACTATGGGACAATGATGGAGATGAAAACACACTCTGTGATATCAGTAAATATCCGAATAGAAATGGATCAGGGCTCGATGTTCATCTAACCTATGATATCAGTATCGGGAGATGGAGCGGGGATAACAATAATGTCGATGTCACAGGGTACGGGAGAGTCTGTGGGAGCGCTGATGGTAGTATTTACAAAAACGAAAACGATTGCGAAATGTGGTTTAACATTCATCAAAATGATTTTGATAACGATGGTCTTCCATACTGGATAGAAACAAATGTCTATGGTACAGACCCAACAAGTAACGATACCGGTAGTGATGTCGATTCAGATGGGGTCCCAATTGAATGGGAGCACAGATATGGTTTTAATCCATTAGTCTGGGATGATCATCAGAATATTGACCCTGATAGAGATAGTATAAACAACATTGAAGAATACCTCACCTACAATTTTGGTTCTGACCCGTTTAGAAAAGATGTTTTTCTTGAAATCGACTACATGCAAGAATCTGATGGAGCGGTAAGGTACGTATCAAAGGATGCATTAGAGATGGTTCAAAATCCTTTTCACAATAGGAACATTATCTTTCATTTTGATACCGGACAACTCAACGGAGGTGAAATAGTACCCTACGACTCTGATAGCAAATTTGAGGAAATCCGAGAGATATGGAACAACTATTTTTTACATAATAATTCAAATGATTGGAGACGGGGTGTATTTCACTATGTAATTTTCGTTCATGATCAAACCCCTAAAGGGTACGGGTTCAGTGGAGATGTCTCTCCCTACTGGGGGTATATCCCTGGGACAAATAGTATTGCACTAGCAAATACTCTTGTGGAAAAAAAAGCAAAGCTGCCCTTCAAATCAACAGAATATATCACAGCATCATTGATAATACATGAGATGGGACATAATTTTGGAATACGATTTGGAGAACCATTCGGATGCGATAACAGACTGACCGGCAGTCCTTTTAAAATCGGTTGGTACATCTGGGGAAATTATAAAAGTATCATGAATTATCGATACACCTATTCTATTCTGGATTACTCAGATGGTTCCCATGGTAAAATTGACTATGACGACTGGGAAAATATTGATCTTACCTATTTTGAAAAACCAAAATAATGAGACCGGATGACTAACTGCATAAGATACACTTGACATC
>JAFNFT010000050.1 GCA_017885605.1 Methanobacteriota archaeon
TGTGTAGGGACATGACATATGTCCCTTCTATTGAGTCACGACAAGGACATCCTCCAATTTAAGGTTTCTGACAAGATGGTTATACCAGTCGACATCCCGTTGTCCTGAGTACCTCTCCTCAGGATACGTTGCGATAGCGGAGTGGTATTTCCCGTTGTTATACCAGTGAATGTAGGTATCAATGAATCGGTCGATATCGTGCTTGTTTCTTGATGCTCCCAAGTTGTGATGCAGGAATCGTTTCAGGCCTTTCTGGAAGGCGCTGAGTTTTCCTATGGTTTGGGGATGGTGGACGCCAGTCCAGATATGTTTCTCGTTAATGTGGTCCTCGCAGTATTTTCGTATGACTTGGTTCTTCCTGCTGAACTGTGATCCGTTGTCGGTCAGTAGGTTGTCGTACTTGATTTTCATGAGTGTTTTCATGCCGTTAATGACGGTGGCGTCTCGTTGGTCTTTCAGACGGATTGCCCATCCTCGATGGGAGTAATCATCTTCCATGGTTAAGAGTGGGATGCCGTTAAACAGGGTGAGATCGGATTGAACGAGTCGGTTGGGATGACCCCATTCGAACCGTTTCCATTCGGTTTTTGCACGTTTCTCAGATTCGATGATACCTCGTCGGACCAGGATCCTGGAGATCGTGCGAGGGTGCACCCGTTCACGTCTCCCCTGGTTCTCTAGGCTGATGTTCACAATCAGTGAGAGATGAGAGGAGCCGAATCCTGTTTTTTCCCGTACTTTAATGACGAGCTCTTCCAGCCAGGGCTCTGTGTGGTTCGGGTTTTGATATGGTCGTGTTGATCTGTTCCGTAAACCGGGTATCCCTTCATCGTGGTACTTTTTTAAAAGGCGGTTGAAGTGGCGCATGCTGAGGCCTAGATCATGCGCCATCTTTTCTCGGATGATGTTGCTTTTGGAGAACGAGGCATTTGTGACAGCATGGTATCGTTGCTTTACGTATTCTGGTTCTTTTTTTAGGAGATGAACGTGGTCTTTCGTGAAATAGAGTTCGCCGTCGTAAAGGTACATATGTCCAACCCCTTTTTGTTAAAGGGAATCATCAGAAGGGACATATGTCCTGTCCTAACACAGATTGGATTAGAATTGCAGAGTCTATTTTTTCATTTCTAGGGCAAAACAATCAAATACTAAATCTGCCACATCTGGTTTGATGAATTTCAACCCTAATTCCACGATTTCTTCTTTTGATAACAACTCATCATAGACGAACACATTCAACTTTTTTTCCATCAAATGTTTAGCTAAAGCCAGATTCCTACTATTGTAAAGACTTTTAGCTCCTTTTCGAAACGTGATTCCCTGTACGCATATCTTTACTTCGTTTATGGGTTTGTCAATCTTCATACATCCCTCAACAATTCGTTCAGCCCAAAACTCAATCATTTCTTCATTAATCAAATGCGCTGTACGTAAAAGTAACGAATTTTCAATTTTATTTTTACCTTTCATTTCGTTTATCAAAAACCAAGGATACACAGGAATGCAATGACCACCAACACCAGTAGAGGGCATGTGAATATCACAATACTCGTGATTTGCATACTCCCGTGCTTCAAAAAAATCTATCTCTAGCTCCTCAGCTATTTTAAACAATTCATTTGCAAGAGCTATATTGGCAAATCGATAACACCCCTCTATCACTTTAATGAATTCAGCTACCCGCGCGGAAGAAACTAACGAAAGATTCGAGACGAACTTCTTGTACACTTCAAAGGCTTTCTTCCCGCTTTTGGTATCAACTCCACCAACAATCTTTGGAAATTCTTTCAACCGCGAAATACTGTATCCTGTCATGATACGCTCTGGTGAATGAGCCAGATAAAAATCACCAAGAACGAGACCGCTTTCTTCTTCCAACCACTTTTTAATAAGTGTCTCTGTCGTCTTTGGCGGAACCGTAGTTTCTAAAACAACACAATCACCTTTTTTCAAAATTTTTCCGATATTTCTAAAAGCAGATTTTACAAATTTGAAATCAGGTTGATGATTATCATCGATAAAAAGAGGGACAATAACAATATAGAAATTGCTGTTTGCAGCATCTTTGTATTGTGATGTAGCAATTAGGTTTTTTCCACCATGCTTTTTGATCAATTCATTGAGCTCAGGTTCTTGGGGTATTGGGTTTATTCCTTTGTTTATCTGGCTGCATCTTCTTGCATCTACATCTACACCCACTACCTTGAAACCTTTCTCTGCAATCACTGCAGCAAGTGGCAACCCTGCATTTCCGAGTCCAACAACCGCAATCTTCATTTATTACACTCTTTACCTATCGTAACTTTTTTTCCACAGTGTTTACACTCATACACAATCTTTTTTTTATCTTTTTTTACAACCTTGCCTAGTTTTCTTCCACAATAACAAACAAATCCTTTCAACACCGCAGGATTTCCAAATACAAGACCAAAGCATGGAACATCCCTTGTAACAACGCTTCCCGCGCCAATCATCGCATAGCTACCAATTTTTACACCGCAAATAATTGTTGCATTAGCACCAATGCTTGCTCCTTTCCCCACAAAAGTTGGAATGATATCTTCCTCACTCCATTTGAACGCACGCGGATACATGTCATTAGTAAATGTTACTGAAGGACCAACAAAAACATCGTCCTCAATCCGTACTCCATTATAGATTGAGGTAAAGTTTTGTATCTTCACCATATCGCCGATTTTGACATCGGTATCAATATACACGCCCTTCCCAATGTTACATCCTTTCCCTATCGTAGCACCTTTCCGTACATGGACAAAATGCCAAATCTTTGTCCCATCACCGACGCTGTCGTTTTCTACGATAGCCGTTTCATGCGTATAGTATCCCATTGTAAACCTCTTTCCACCTCTTCACATATCCTCAAATTATTCACTGCTTGTTCAGGCGTAACCGGAAAAGCCTGATGATGTTTCACACAATCGACGAATGTCTCCAGTTCAATATACAGCGGTTCTACTTTATTGAGCAAAACCTTTTCGATAATGTTCTCCTGCGCATACCGGTTATCTTTAAATCCGTACTTCTCTGGTTTCCGATATACATACACCTCCTGAAGCATGAAGTCCCCTTCTACCGTAAATTCTTCTTCTTCAACATAGATCGATCTGATCTTCTTTGAGGATATCCTACTTGTAGAAAGAGAGGCCATAGCACCGTTAAACCTCATAAGAGAGCTACAAACATCCTGATCTCCTGCACTATACAAACTGTGCTCTTTACCTCTAAAAAGCACGTTAAAAACAATATCAATGTCATGAATCATGAGGTCTTTTACTACTGTTGCATCAGTGATTCTCGTAGAAGCAGGGTTATGTCTTCGTATCTCACAATACCGAATATGATTTGCCACTTTTTTAATTTCGTTCACAATAGGATTAAACCGCTCAATGTGCCCTACTCCAACAATTAAACCACGAGGTAATGCATCAAGGAGGTTTTCTCCTTCTTCCAGGCTCAACGTGATTGGCTTCTCGATCAAACAGTGAACATTTTTGTTAATTACTTCGTGCGTAATAGCAGCATGATGCTCCGTCGGGGCACAGATGCTTACCGCATCGACTTTCCGTAATAATTCATCCAGAGAACCGCAAACAATCGCACCATATTTTTTTAACTCATCCGTATTTCTTTTCACTGCATCAAATACATAGATGTTCTGCACTTCTCGGATCCTAGAATACACTCTCACATGGTTTTTACCCATTGTCCCGGTTCCAATCACGCCGACATCCATTGTTCTTCCCTCACCACGTTATGAATAGTTTGAACAATAAACCGTAGATCATCTGCTGTCAATTGTGGATGAACCGGGAGACTCAGCACTCTTTTTGACATCTCTGCAGCTATCGGACAATCAACATGGTCATCCGTATAACCAAGCTTTTTGAAGAGTGGCTGTTTATGGATAGGCGTTGGATAATGGATCCCAAATCCCACGCCTTTTTCTTTCAGATGATTGCACAGTCCATCGCGAGACAGAGGAAATTCATCCTCAATTCTTATCGTAAACTGATGAAAAACATGAACTCCATTAGGATTAACAGAGGGACAAATAATACCTGCAACATTGTGGAGTTTCTCCACGAGAAAAGTAGCGTTTTCCTGTCGTCTTTTATTCCTCTCATCTAAATGTCCAAGTTGTGCTAAGCCAATCGCTGCAGCGATATTCGTCATCCGATAATTAAACCCAAGAAACTCATGCACATATTGTTTGCTTTGCCCGTGACTACGAAACATTTTCGCACGCTCCGCAATTTTTTCATCATTGGTGGTAACAATACCGCCTTCTCCCGTAGTCATATTTTTTGTGGGATAAAAACTAAACACACCGACATCACCGATTGCACCAACCTTTTTCCCGCGGTATTCTGCTCCATGGGCCTGACAGGCATCCTCCACCACCCATAAATCATGATCACGTGCAATCTCCGTAATCGTATCCATGTCACAAGACTGACCATACAAATGAACAGGGAGAATGGCCTTTGTTTTTTTTGAAATTTTCTTTTCAATATCTTCCGTGGAGATATTATAGGTTGTTGGATCAATATCGCAGAAAACAGGTTTTGCATTCTGCATGAGGGCACAGGTAGCACTTGCAACAAAAGAAAAATCAGTGGTTATAATCTCATCACCTTTTGTAATACCCACCGCTGCGAGAGCCGTATGAAGAGCAGATGTTCCAGAATTTGTCGCTATCGCATATTTCACTCCAATATATGATGCAAACTCTTGCTCGAGTTTCTCAACAATCTTTCCCTGCGCAAGCATACCTGACTTCAGCACATCGGTTACCGCTCGTATTTCTTCATTGCTAATCTGTGGTTTTGCTATGGGTATCAATGTGCTATTACCACCCTCTCAGAAAAACGATCCCTCGTTATCCTTAACCCCGGCGCCCCCGGTAACAACGAGATATTTATCGCGCATATCAGATTCACCATTGCTCTTCGTTTATTTGAATTCCTTGGATCGCTTTCATGGGAATCTGATACCATGAACCTCTCGTATCTGTCACATATAAAGATTGATCATTAACGATCTCAACCGTGCCAAACACACACTGGTACGTATTCTGCGGCTTCCGTCTTTTCTCTACAATAATACGGCAACGTTGTTGTTTGTATTTTTCGAAATCCTGTGCGTTCATTAGTAGTCCTCCTGTTTTCATGTTTTTATTATTGTTAGTAGAAATATCCCAAGAGCGATCAATGCTCCAACAAGGGCGCCGGCAACTGCTACGATACCGTTGATAACGGCCCCAGCAAAGTCCATAAGATCGGGCACCGCACCAATCTTGAGCACCCTGGCACCCCAGAGGAACAGTATGAACACGATTATTCCTACGATTATCAATATCGCTCCAACCACCTTGCTTTTCCCAGATCCAAAATACGTAGTAAAGATCCCCGCAATCACGCTTGCTATTGCAAATACCAGCATCAGCATGCTCAAAAAATATTCTAACATTTTCTTTCTATACCTCCAGATCCTTTTTTAAGCCACACTTGTGAACCCGTCTATGAGCATATGCGTAGTAACCGATGCTAACAATCCCAACAAGAAACCAATAGGGAAGATGGAGCGGTCTGACCATTTGCGTCTGCTGGATGATACGATGATCCAGGTCAATGAGAACACCAGCCAACCCAAAAAACAAGAGAACAAGAAGTGAGTACTTTCGCATCGAACTATCTGGTCCAAAGAATACGACTCTAAGAAAGACGGCGGTTTTGCGATGAACCTTTCTAAGAAATCTATGACGAACTGTTTCATCTGGTCTAAAATCATTCTTCATCTCCACACACCACTATCCTTTGTTAAGAGTACAATGGACCGAGTGGCAGGGGGCGTCTCTCCCTGTACTCCTCCATATCTCGTTTTGCTTCTTCTTTACTCCAACGTTTGAACATTTTGGATTCTATACCATTCTTCTTTGGAAATGTATTTTTTAATGATACCGAGAGATTCTAATTGTACTTCCTTCTGCAGTGCCACTGTTTTTCTATGCGTATGTGACTGTTTCATCCAGGAAACCTGTTCTTTTTCGGTAACGTCAGGAAACCATTTTTCAACCAATGATACGAATTTTTTTATAGATACGTCAGTGTAGGACTCAATCAAATCTTTTTTTAGACCTGCTACCGCGTTGCTGACATCCTCATAATGAAAGCCTTCCTTGCCTGTTTCAGGAAACAGCCAATTCTTATTTTTTAATGGTGCGTACATATTATTCATTTTTTCCCATCCTTCATTAAAACCAATTCTTTGACGTTGTTGATTTTGATAAGTGAAGTCGCTTGTTCCGTCTCAAAAAGAATGTCGTTTTTACCCATTTTTAAAATTTTTCCTGTGAGAACAAATCCGTCAGATTTCACGAGTTTCACTATCTTGTTTACGAAAAATCTCTCGCGATCTTTCTCATCTCTACTCATCTCAGATCTCATTCTCTAATGCCACCACAAAGCATTACGAATGCATTACAAATGTAATATTTACTGCTTTTATAAAACTACCGATTTTTTTCAAATTTTTTTACTAAAACACTACGTAAGATATAAATAATACAAACCTGATAGCAAATTACACTAGTAATTGATAAACATTACATAGGATGTTGCGGATGGTGAATGTATGGTAAAGAGAGTTTTATTGAAGAAAATAAGTGGTATAATTATATCGATATCGCTGATAACCCTGATATTGTTCGTTCTGATACCACCTACTACCGCAGTCATATTATACCCTGGATCACCAGATGATACATCAGTGAGCAAAGGAACCATTATCACGTTCAACAACGTCAATCTTACCATACGAAGTGTGGAGAGAATACCGGTAGAATTTCTTAATTTCTCTATTTTTAAAGAAACAAACAATGACCTTGTTGCATATGTTCGCTTCTACATCGATTCAACCATCATATCACCACAATCACCATTAAATACATTTACCGTTACAAATATCACCAATATCGATGCTCTACCATATGATACAGGAAGTTACGGATATGGATATGACGAAAACAATGGCACAAATTATAACTTTGGCTATGGGTACGGCTACGGCTACGGAGATTCAGGGTATACTGATGTAAACATTTTATATACAATAACCTACAAAACACACCTCGCGGGGACTTTCTATGCCAAACTCTTTGTCAATGCATCAACTCACACCTATGCATCTGACGAATCAACAATGTTTACGGTAACTAGTGGCGGAGGAGGTAATCCACCGTCAAACCCAACACCAGTCGCAGAGGCAGGCGGCCCGTACTCAGGATATGTCAATGTACTGGTTAGCTTTGGCGGGTCTAGAAGCACGGAGGCCGGTGGGTCGATTGCTGGATATCGCTGGGATTGGACCAATGATGGGACCTATGACACGGGTTGGTCTACGAGCGCCACCGCAACCCACGCGTACGCCAATGCAGGATTCTACAGTGTAAAGCTTCAAGTCAAAGACAATAGCAACGTCACTGCCATCGATACTGCGATCGTCACTATCATTATACCCCCAGGAACCAAGGTTTCACAAAATATTTTAGATGCAATCCTGACAGAATATGGTATACGTCTTACAACACCCTTCTACGCTAACGATACGAACGGCGATGGTGTGGTCGATACTTTCACCGATCCGAACCATAAGTTAACCGCTGTCTGTTTCGTAAACATCAGCAATCATGCATCGTTCCTCATATCCACAAACGGAGACAACATCCCTGAGTTCTTCTGGGATACCACTACCAATACCATTACGCCTGTACAGCATGATGTAGGCGCTATTATCGATATAGTGGACAACACGGATACAAAAACGATAACCATGACTGTATCGGTTGAAAAAGCAAATTGGACCTACATCGAAGTAACCGATCTCTACCCCGATAACCCTGATCTCATCGTGAAAACAGCAGATGGAAGAACGATCTCATCGGAGATGATATGGCGCAAGGACGGTAAGATATTCATCTTAGATGACCCGGTAACCGAATACCAGATTATCTACAGCTACGCGGAAGGACCCCTTTTTGACGTCACATTAGAACTCACACCAGACTCTGTTTCTGTCGGAGCAGACATCTCTGCGTTGATAACTCTTATCAACGTTGGAGAACCAGGATTGGTGAACGGTACCGTAAACTATACGCTTTACAAAGGAGGAGATATTATTTGGTCCTCTGAAGAGATTATCTCTGTTTTAAGTCAGAAAACATATACCAAAACAATATCGACCGATGGATTAAGCCCTGGATCATACACCTATACAGTGGTATACAGCTACGTTGGCGGCCAAACCGCAAGCGCACAAGGAATATTCACTGTCGAAGCAGCCCAACAACCTCTCTGGGAAAATATTCTATTGTGGGCAGTCATTATCATCATACTCATTAGTATCGTGATAATCGCTGTATTCTATAAGCTGGGTTATTTATATTTCAACAAAAAGGAGAAATAACCCTTCACCCATCAAACATTCTTCAGGATCTGTTAGCTATATTATCGAATCAGGCAACTTCTCACTACAATGACCTCATTTGACGCAAAACTCTACCATCAACTGTGGCTAGTCATTCGCCTGAAGAACGGAGACCGTAACGGAGTGAAAAACCCGTTTATCATCATCTGCGGCCATGTTCAATTGCATGTTTAACAAAAGTGTATACTGCTTTAAAACAAGTTTCTCCGATGTGAGTTAGAGTTTTTCGATGACCTTTTTCTTATCTATGTCAATCTGTTTTACCTTCTTTTCATGACGATGGATTGTAAATATAAGGTAGGTATCCTCTACATATTCGATATATTTTTAAATTGTATCCTCATCTTCTCCCGGTATGTAGATGATGAAACGGTTTAATTACCTTTTTCTTTTATAAAAGATAAGTATAAAAACACATTACATATACATTACATTTGTAATTTCTTAAAATTACAAAAAGAGTGCGATGAGATGATAACAATCGCAACTATCACCGTTGTTGCGACAACTACCACGACAACGGCAGTTCGATAACTGGCTCCTAGGCAATAATTGGAACAATTATATTGATATCCCTCCTAATTGCAAAGGAGCTCTTATCATCTCATAAAGGAGAACGAATACTGTTTTTATCGGACAGCCTCATCAATCATTTTTGTAGAGGGACAAACACTAGTTTTTCAATTAAATAGACATTACTAATGTAATTCTTTTGTAATTTTTTCGTTATGCCATTTTAGTGCGAAGGGTTTATATACTATCCTTGAGAGATATTGACGTGGTAATAAATATCACAGATGTGGAATGGAAGATGAAAAAATGGAGATGGAACGAAAGAGAAAAGTATTTTCTATTTTAGTAGGAATAACAATAATCATCCCTTTGATAGTAAATATCTTTCTTTTTGGACCAATCGTCATGATTGGGGAGGCCGATCCCGGTAATAATCCTGATGTATGGTATAATTCAACAACGTTGAATGTAACCGCGCAACCTTTTATTCCGAGAATCCTTTGGTATGATAATCAATCTAAGACTTGGGTCTCCAGACTCAACGCACAGAAAGATGTGAACGATAGTGCGGAATATAGATTTATTATTACCAACATAAGTAGTGATCAGGGCTGGAATATTCAATTCGTCAATATCACCGCTTGGTACGATCAAGGGACTGCCAGTAACACCTCTAAACAGAACGTAGGGGAGAACCAGAATTTATTCCCTCAATACTTCTGGGATACCACCACCGACAGCAAAACTCCCGTACATCATAGTGTAGGGGCTATTATCGATACAGTAGACGACACGAACGCAAAATCAATAACCCTAACCATATCGGTTGAAAAAGCAAATTGGACCTATATCGAAGTAGCCGATCTCTACCCAGATAACCCTGATCTCATCGTGAAAACAGCAGATGGAAGAACGATCTCATCGGAGATGATATGGCGAGAAGGCGGTAAGATATTCATCTTAGATGACCTGGCATCCGAATACCAGATTATCTACAGCTACGCGGAAGGATCCCTTTTTGACGTCACATTAGAATTCACACCAGACTCTGTTCATGTTGGAACAGACATCTCTGCGTTGATAACTCTTATCAACGTTGGAGAACCAGGATTGGTGAATGGTACCGTGAACTACGCTCTTTACAGAGGAGAAGAAATTATTTGGTCCTCTGAAGAGAACGTATCGGTTTTAAGTCAAAAAACATATACCAAAACGATATCGACCGATGGATTGAGTCCTGGATCATACGTCAATAAAGTGATATACAACTACGCTGGTAGTCAAACAGCAAGTGCACAAGGTATATTCGCTGTCGACGCTATCCAACAACCTCTATCAGAAAATATTCTGCTGTGGACTGTCATTTACATTATCATAATGAGTATTATCATCATAATAGGTTCACTATTATTACAAGATTATACGTGTTTAGAAAACAAGGAAAAATAGCTCTTCACCATCAACATTGTTGGATTAGGATGTAGCTGCACAACTGTAGTAGGTAAAGCCTCATTATAATGATTGCGTTTTACCTACTACAATCACTAAACCTGTATGGTCATTCCCTGGATGGAGCCGTGGAAATCGAAATGGAATGAAAAACTCGAAAATCAATATCCGCGATCTTTTTCAATCGCTTGATTAATATGGTACACTGCTTTAAACCAAGTTTCTCCGATGCTGGTTAGAGTTTTTCGATAATCTTTTTCTCATCTATGTCAATCTGTTTTTTTTACTACTTTTAGACACACATTATCTCTTGAATTTGTAGGGTTGTAACAATTCATTAACAGTACCTATAAAATCGTCTAAATCAAATGGCTTGTCGATATACGCAACGATATTGCCTTTTTTCAAAATCTTCTCCAATGTCTCCTTGGAATATCTCACAACCGTCAAGAGTATTATCTTTGGTTTACATTTCTTCTTCATAAGTTTTTCAAGTATTTCTTCAGTTGTAAGTCCTGGCATCATGACATCGAGGGTGACTAAGTCTGGTTGAAAATCATCGATTTTATTAAGGAAATCTTCGCCGTTCTCTGCAATAGTTGTTTGAATCCCTTCCTTACGAAGCATAAGATCGAGCAGCTCTCTGAAATCTGGGTCGTCATCAACAATCAGTATCCGTCCAGGTTTTTCGTCTCCTGTCGGTTTCTTTCCAATTTTAGGGTCATTCATCAGAAACCACCTTTAGTGATAACAATTATCATGTTATACTTTAGAACTGATATTATAAATATTTATTGTGCTGAAAAGACATAATGCTACAATTACAATTAAACTACATATGTAATGTCTATTGGATTGAAAAACTGGTGTCTGTTGTCCTATAAAAACGATCAATTCTCACAATTACTGCATCGGTGTTTTTCAATTTTAACGAAATGCTACTTCTGCATGTGTTTTATAGTATCTATGAGATCATCCAAATCAGACGGTTTCTTAATGTACTCCACTATGGTGTTCATTTTCAACATCTTCACTCGCTCTTCTTCAGAATATCATACTACTTTCAACGAAATAATATTAGAACTACCCTTCCTTTCCTTTTGTTTTACTTTTTTTTAATAGTAGCGACTGAGAATACTGCGTGATCTGGAACGTAGCGTAAGACCTGCAGATGGAAAGCTGCAGTAAATAAAAAACTTTAATGCATTGAGCCATGGAAAAATATATATTCTTCTAGCTTATTCTGCGTTGTAGTGGATGGGTAATGTGTATGGAATGCACATGTAATGTAAATACAGTTAAAATGTATTTTGCATAAATACACATTTTTCCCATAAAAATAAGAGGAAGATGCACGAAGGTGAGAAGAGATATGAAAGGAAAAACTAAGAAGATGAAAAAAGCAGTAGAAATATCAATAAGCCTCATAATAGTAATGTCCTTGGTACTTGGGATATTCTACACAGCAAATATATTTGCAGCACCATGCGAAGGTACGGTGACGATAAACAGTGAAGAAGACCCGCAGCCACTAGCTGGCCCAGCAGTTGTTGACCTTGGGACTGCGGGTGATTTTGCGATACTGGCTGAAACAACCATTACTAACACTGTAACCGATTTAACTCTAATTACAGGGGACATTGGACTTAGTCCAGGCTTCAGGGCAGCATTTACTGGATTTGCATATGCGAGAGATAGTTCTGGTCAATTTTCGACATCACCTTATGTGGTTGGAAGAATGTACGCTGCTAATGATGCCCCTCCGACTCCAGCTAAAATGACTACGGCCGTTGGCAATATGGAAACCGCATACACTGACGCTTATACTAGAGATACAGCACCTGTCATCGTTAACGAGGGTGGAGGGCATCTCGGTGGGTTGACACTTGCTCCTGGACTTTACAAATTTGATACTGCTGTAGATATCAATACAGACCTCACCCTAAATGGAACTGGTGGTTCCGACGACATCTGGATATTCCAAGTAGCAGGTACTCTTGACATTGCTTCAGCACAGCACATCACATTGATAAATGGTGCAGAGGCCGATAACATTTTTTGGGCAGTCACAGATGTAGTGACTCTTGGGACAACATCAGTCTTCGAAGGAAATATACTGGCCCAAACAATGATTAGAATACTGACTGGTGCAACGCTACACGGCAGAGCATTGGCACAGACACAGGTGACATTAGACGGCAATACAGTAACAGTACCACCCCTAGCAGGTAATTTACCACCCGTGTTTGGAACACCATCACCAGTAAATAATTCTATTAATCAGACAAAAGAGTTTGTTTGGAGCATACCGATAAACGACACAGAAGGGGATTTATTTAACTATAACATATCATGCAGCAACGGTAACTTCACCAATGTGACGGTAGCGACAAACGGGACTAAAACCTTATCAATATCAGGGTTGGAACAATCAACGACTTACACGATCTGGGTGAATGCAACTGATCCTGCTGGGAGTGCAGAATGGACGCGTGCCTGGTATCAGTTCAACACAACAGACAATTTCTCACCAATACTTGGAACACCATCACCAGTCAACGAATCGATTAACCAGAGCTTGGCTTTAACATGGCAGATACCAATCAGCGACCCAGAAGGGGATTTAATTGACTATAATCTCTCATGCAGTAACGGCGACTTCACCAATATAACGGGAGCATCAAACGGTACGAACTCCCTCTCGTTATCAGGTTTATCTTATTCGACAACCTACACGGTCTGGGTCAATGCGACAGATGCCGGAAGTGGAGGGTGGACGCGAGCCTGGTATACCTTCACCACGGGTACAACCCCAGAAGGGCGCCCTGCCGTTCGTCACTACGCACCCACAGCAGATCCAAACGGACCCTATACCGGCATCATCAATATCCCAGTACAATTCGATGGAAGCGGCAGCCACGTCAATTTTGGAGAAGACGCAGGAACCCTTATCGAATATGACTGGGGATTCTACGATGGTGATACATTGCATAACCTTGGACCCACACCAACACACACGTACACTACCGCAGGAACATACACAGTCACATTACGTGTTCTCGATAGTAAAGATGGCATCGGCATAGGTAAAACAACAGTGACTATTAAAACAACAAACACACCACCGACAACACCAACAATCACAGGACCAACAACAGGAAACATCAACACAGATTATAGCTATACAATAACCGCGACCGATCCTGACAACAATAACATCCGCTACGTTATCGATTGGAACGATGGAACAACAAAAACCACCTCAACGTTCAGCGCAAGCGGTACGAGTTACGCCACCACACACAAATGGAAAACAAACGGAGTCTTCACAATAAAAGTAAATGCAGAGGATAGCAACGGCGGCATCTCAGGAACCACCACAAAACAAGTAACAATCGGCAATGCAATAAACCCTCCAGTAAACGGATATCTTGTCGATACCAACGGCGATGGAATCCTAGATTCTTTCCACAATAACGCCACAGGAGCGAACACCACGGCTCAAAAACAAACAGACGGGACATACCTTATAGATACCAACGGAGACGGCATTTGGGACAACGTCTATGATCCAGCAAAAAAGACATATACTCCCTACAATGGAGCTTCAGCAGGAACCAATTGGTTACTCTGGGCTGGGATTATCGCAGTCATCTCCATCGTAACCGGCGGTCTCGCAATGCTTATGAGACGAAGGAAGACTCTTGGGTATGAATATCCTGCCCATGAGCGAGGAAAATTAAAGTAACGGAGATAGTAACGACAAAATCTCCGAATAAAAGCTGATAATGACGTTCTATAACAAGTCTTGTTTACAACCTCCCTAAATTGATGCAACAGGAAAAAAGCGATTTGAATCTGACGGAGGACTAAGGGAAACAAAGGCCTGGCTAAAAACTTATGAGGAATGTACCATTCCTTATTATATTACATATTGGCGGAGGGATTTAGTAATATATTCCTCGAAAGACCTTTGAAAAACTCTTAAATTATATAATCCACGATAAACCAAGAATTATTCTATAAACGAAAAAAAAGGTTTTAGAGAAATAGACTTAAATTCCCCCAAACCAACACACTTAAAAAAACCGCATTCTGTCGCCAGAAATTACTCCTATTGAACATATCCGGGTCGCAACAAATCCGTTCATCAATTCCAAACCTGAGATAATTTATACCTTTGGACATTCCACCGAAACAGCTGATCCATTTCAAAATGATACTTTCTTTTGTACAACAAAATAAACCGCAGACAATCGAGGAAAAAAAGTGGTCCACGTGATTTCAGACCATTCTGAATATAGTGTCTCATCTGCCAGCGTCCCACCTGCTGGATAAACTGTCGTAACTGAGACGAGGAAGCGTACTTGGTTTTTTTTATCGGTGCTATCTCAGAAGATCCTGGTCCGTTTTTCCTCTCAAGGACATGTTCGTTTTCACAAATTTTTAGAATATCCGTCCCTGGTAATGGATACAATACTCCAAAGAAGATTTCATCAGCGTTCAGTGTATCAGCCATCTGAAAGCTTTCCTGCATCATCTCAACGGTTTCTTGTGGCGCTCCAACCATGAAATATAACCGGAATTGCAGATTATTTTTCTTGATGATATCAACTGCATGAAAGATCTCTTGGTTGGTCATCCCTCGATTGTAGATCGTATTTCGAATATACTCATTTCCGGACTCAACACCCATACGTACCTGGTAGCACCCTGCGTCTTTCAACGCCCCCATAAGCTCATCAGTGACCAGATTCGCTCGTATATTTACATTCCATCGAAGCAACTTATGAAACCCTTTTTCTTTGAATTGTTTGCAGAACTTCAGGACATAGTCTTTATTCAAAATAAAGGTGTCATCAAAGAAGTAGAAATACCGGAAACCCTTGTCATAATATTGTTTGATTCGTAAATCGATTTCTTCTATGACATTTTCGACACTACGAAACCGCACGTAGGTTCCCTTCAGAGTCCTCCGTAACGCATGATTATTGCAGTACGAACACGAATACGGACAGCCTCGCGACGCCATAATCGACAGATGGTTGTTGTAAATGAACAAACATTTTTGTATATCAAAATCATCAAAATCTGGGAATGCCAACAAGTCTAAATTGGTGATTAACTGCCGTGGCATATTTTTCATGATTTCTCCCTTTTTTTTATACCAGATGCCATCCACTGGTGAACAATCTAAGGAATTATCAAGAAGTTCTTTGAGAACATATTCTCCTTCCCCNNCCTCCAGCGATAATCGGGATGGTACTGTGTTGTTTGATAAACCGTGCGATCGCCAATATTGATTGATAATTAAAACTAAGTATTGAAAAACCGATAAGATCAGGTCTTTCTTTTTTTATTTCATCAAGAACATGCTGTTGCCAATCCTTTCCATGAAACACCAAATCAAGGATTTTCGCCTCATGGGCGGTTTTACTTTTCACAAATCCCTTTAACACTGGTAAAGAAATTGGTGGGAGCATGGATATCGATGTGGTGCTCGGTGGTTCAATGAACAGAACCTTCATGGGTTCCTCCCCATGTTGTCCATAACAACCATGAATTTATAAATTGGATGTCATTCAACATGAAAATGATGATGGTTCTCTCTGTTTGTAAAATAAAAACACGTACCTTTATATGTTCCTCGCGGATGTAGGGTCACATCTAAAGAAGTCCTTAATCTCAGGAGAGTTACGTATGGGAGAAGCTGAAAAGTTGCAAAAGAGTGCTTTCTACGTTTCACTCTCAAAAGATGGTGTCACGACAAAACAAGAAAGTGATAATATCTCTGAGATTGTCGGGCATTTACAGGAAGACTCACTGGAATGGATGGATTTTACTGTTGATAACATCAATGAGGATAGTTTTGTTATCGCGACTTCTTTGAAATTTAGTCTGCAGCTTGTCGCCAGCGTCCTCTCTGATCGATACTCATCGTATGAGGATCTAGACATAGAATTAGGGTTAATGTTGCCTGCGGTACGAGTTGACCAGTTTGATGTCAAAGTGCAACCTTTACTTATTTTAATTCGAAAAAATTTGATACTGACGATTCATCCCAAAGGAGTTGTTCGTCTACAAAAAATTTACCGATATGCTGATATTTTCATGAAGAAAATCCGTCCAGACATCCCTTGGAACGATAAACTTACGATTCTGCTGACTCGGATCATTGATGAGAACAACCAGAAGAATTTCAACGGCCTGCGGATGATCGAAGAAGAAGGCGATGAACTTGGAAAATACATGGTAGAACCAAAGGCACCACGGACTGAAATTGGCAATGACATCTATAAAATGAAACATGCACTGATCACCTATCTGAACACCCTGTGGGCTTCATGGGATGTGATCAACTCGTTACGATATGGGGATGCAGAGACTATAACCGATAATCAGAAACTCCTCCAGCGTGTCGGGATTTTAGGAGACGACATCAACAGACAGATTGCCCTCAGCGAACATATGAGCGAGGTGCTTGCATCAGGCTTAGAAGTCTTGCAGACGATCTACAATAATCAACTACAGATGTTGAACAATCGGTTAGCATTTATCGCCACCTGGCTTGCTGTTCTGGCGACAGCAGGTTTGGTACCAAACACGTTAGCAACCGTTTTCGGGATCGGTAAAATAAATGATCTGATTGATTTGCCTTGGATTGTCGCCATATTGATTGTTTCGACTATCGTATGCACCTATCTGATCTATCTCGTTTTCAAGAGAAAAGAATGGTTACCTAAGAAAGTTGAATGTTGAAAAAACCAAGCGAGAATGGTGTCGAAGTCATTAAAAAACCTTCGGGATCATTCTCCAAGGGACCTGTTTCATATACTCTTTATATGGTTCTCCATACTGTTTTACCAATACCTTTTCTTCATCGACAATACTCCAGATCATTATCGGGATCGCAATCAGAGCGATGATGAAGGCAGCTATTGAATAAAAAAACAGTGCCAGACCAAATCCAACGATGAGCACAGAGGTGTAATGAGGATGTCGAATGTATTGGAAAATCCCACCAGTCACGAGTTGGCCTTTGTAGGTCTTATGCCAGAAGATCTCCCATTTAAAATACACATACGTCCCTAGAAGAAAGATAGCGCAACCCAGAATGACGGTGAGAAGTTTTGGTAAGGGGATTTCCCAGACGCCAAAATAAGCCGTCAGCGGTCCAATGAGGATAATAAGCAGTAATGGTGCATAGTGTATAATGAAAAGTGCCCGTAGCTCTTTCGGTGGTCTGTAATGGTACATAACTCTTAGATTATTTGCATGCCGCCTTTTCCAATTTCGATGTTCTGTGGTTTGAGTGTGTGTTTGGTGCTTCTCATTTTCATCACGGCAAGCTTCCGTCGATCCATTGTCGGGTCAAGGCTGAGGATAATGACACCATCTGCCAGGAATTCAGAGAGACCATCACGAGAGTAATTCGAAGAGCCAGATGGTAATTCTGAGGTGACCACAGCGGTACATTTCGCTGTTTCTAACGCGCTCATGATGTAATGGAGATGTAATCGTCGGACAGGGAAATTACCTGCTGTNNATAGATAGGCATTTCAGATAAGGGGGTGATCGAGTCAAGAACAACTCGGTCATAATTTCCAGAGAGAATCTCGTTGATCATGCTTTCGTAGATGAGTTTTTTGTTGATGTTAAGGAAGAGAAATTTGACTTGTCCTGTTTGGATTGCTGGATCAAAATTAATACCAAGTTCTCCTGCTTGGAGGAGCAGTCCTTCGATTTTTTTATCGAGCGTCATGTAGAGGCATCTTTTTCCTTCTTCTGCTCCTTTAGCGATGAATTGGTAACAGAAGATAGATTTTCCGCTTCCTGGAGGACCCGAAACAAGTGTGATGCTTTCTTTAGGAAAACCACCTGAGAGTAATTCATCAAGCCCTTTGATACCAGTTTTCACTCGTTCTATTTTCCCCACTGTAATTTTATTGTCTGTTTGTATGAGTGTCATGATCCATCCTCTTATGTGTATAAGCGTGCGTGTATAATTATTTTGTCGTTGTTATTCATTTTCTGCATGTAAATTCTTCGCATGGTTTCGTTATAGTATATTAATATTTATGAAAATATTTATATATTTATAAAACAAAATATATCACATTGCTGAATGAGAATGAATACCATGACCACCAAGGACATAAAAATCTGGATCTGGGTGCAAAACAACAGAATACTCAAAGCCATATCAAACAAAGAATCTGGCACCATATCCATCTACGATGAATGCGATAACATCATCCTACGACGAACAGGACTGACAAGACAACAAGTCAAAACCATCGAAATGATCTTCGCGACCTACGCCCTGAACAAAATCAATGATCGTAAAGAACCATTCACCTATTTATAAATAGGAAGCAAAACCTGTCTTCCTGGGTACACTTTTATCCCCTCACTGGATATATCCATAGAAAACACTCTCTTCTGATGATTCGAATACCGCATCTTTAAGACTTCAATCGCGCTCTCCCGTCGATCCCCACGCTGGATATTATACAACACAAGAATCCCATCTGCTAAAAACTCCTCGATCCCTGTATCGCTAAACCGCGTCGGTAACGGGTCAGTCTCAGTGATAAGAAACGACGTCGCACCGGTTTCTTCAAAAAAATTGAACAATTGTTGCAAGTACACCCTGTAATTTTTTTCTTTACTGACTGATGCGGAGATGATGGCGGTCAACGAATCAACAACAATAACCTCCGGGTTGAAATCCTTCGGGATAATTAACGGTTTAATCTTATATGATAGTTCAGTAGCCGACCCAGATCCACTCACCGACCCAAACTTCATCCGTAGAATGTCAAGAGGATTTATCTTCTGAATGAGCAGATATCCTGAATCAATATATTTTTTCGCATCCCATCCGAACGCAACCATACTTCGTTCAATTTTTTCAATACTTTCCTCAAAACTCACATACATGCAATGCTTTTCCTGCGTTACGAGATTATAACAAATCTGTCTGCACAACGTGCTTTTCCCGGTCCCGGTTCCCCCCGCAACTAATACAGTATTACGCTTTGGAATACCACCTTCTGTAAATAAATCATCAAACCCCGGAATATGGGTTTTTAGTATGTGTTCTTGTTCAATTTTCTTTTCAAGCTTGACCTCAGCCATAGGAAAACCGCTCTTGTTTCAACTCCGTCCTTGAAACTCCCGAAAACTTACTGGTTTTTTAAAGAATCCATCCTTGACCTATCTGGACGTAGATATCAATGACGTTAAGCTGTATCATAATATATTTGGATCCAGGCGTAATCTCGAGATAATCTTTTGTCGAAGATATATTTATGTCAATGTAACCATTCTGTGCATAAATTCCAAGGAGATTATGAAATGACTCATTCCATGCATGGAGATACTGGGAGTAAATACGGATATGCCCACCAGGTTGAATGGTATCAAAATACGTCCTATTACTTGAATAGTTCGTTCGAATGAAACAGTTACCCTCTCCACTTGAAAAATTTTTCCCAGGACTTACTAAAACATGAGTCAGATCAAAATTTATGGAGATAGAATTTGTATTATTTGTTGAAGAAATCGAAGGATCTGCTCTCATCACAGGATCTCCATCTGGTTGTTGAACAATCAACCCTCCACCCTCCAGAATATATGTTTGGTCAACAAAATATGAATTATCTGCTGCGTATTGAATGGATGTCAGTGGGATAACTCCTGAGGGAAGATTTCCTGGTGGTGGAAGCAGCGTAATTTTAAACGCAGGATCTTCGTTGGCACTAACTTCACCAAACGCTTTTACAGTAACGAAATAAGGTAATTCTTTACTTCCTAACGTTATCATCGTAGATATCGGTGCCGAAGATCTTGTCATCCCCTGTAAATCAATCATAGATTTCAGCGAAGAAATTTGATTGGACACTGTGTCCATATGGTCTGATTCCCTTTGCTCCATAATTTGCGGGATATATGTTAATTGAACTACTGAAAGAACGATTGCTACAAGTGCAACCATTAAAAGTGCTTCGATGACACCAGCAACAGCCTTATTTTGCATCCCAAAGGTTCTATGCTTCATCTCCTCGACCACTACCATATCGTACTCTATCACTTATATTTTTTCGTCTATTTTATGTATTCATTTCCATCGAGATAAATTTCCCAACGTCTACCTTTGCTTTATTTTGAAAATAAAACCAACTAATATCCCAACGATTAAAAGAACGACGATGACCATCAATACGGGAAATGGAATTTCGAAATCCAGAATGGAGAATCCTTCCAATGTATTACCCGGTGAACTGGATTGGGTGATGATTGCTGATGTTGTCGCTGTTGAACTTACACCATCTTCATCGGTGACCGTCAGTATCACCGTATAAGTTCCTGGTGCTGTGTAGATATGAGTTGCTGTAAGACCGTTTCCAGTGGTACTGTCACCAAAAGTCCAATATCCAAGAATCGTTCCTTCTTCATCATAGCTCAGAGACCCGTTGAAACTTATCGCTTCGTTTACTTTTCCCGTGTAGGGACCACCGAGATATGCGTGAGGGGCTTGATTCTCAGGATTTCCTGATGAAGAATTCCGTTCTATTGTTAATGTAGCCACAACCTGGGTTGACCATTCAATGTCGTCTTTTACCTGAAAATAGATGGTATGTGTTCCACGGGATAAATTTGCCCGGATAAATGAAGATGTCGTTCCAATGGTGCCATCTTTATTCGACAACCATTTATAGGTGGTAATGACACCGTCTTCGTCTGATCCATGACCACGGAAGATCACTGGTTCTCCTTGTTGTGCTGGGTTTGGCGTTATTTCATCGATATAGGCTATTGGCGCTTGATTGACCGCAGCATTAATGGTAACAGTGCCTGTTTTTTCGGTTGACCAGGCTCCCTCGTTATCCATGACTTTAAAATAAATCGTATGGATTCCAATGGAGAGTGTCGAATTACTAAAGGTTTGTTGACTGCTTAATGGTCCATCAAGACTGGATCGGTATTGATATCCAACAATGTACCCATCGATGTCTGTTCCTTCTCCAGAAAAGCTAATGGTTTCATTTTGAACCGCTGAACTCGGTGATATCGACAAAAACGCAGCAACGGGTGGTTGATTTCCTCCGCCAGGTTGTTCAGGTTGTTTGAAGTATCCGAGGGGATAATTATCTACATTGCTTCCGCCAGGAATACTATAGGGTGAATCTCCGATTCCATCGCTGTTGTTATCATAGTTGTTATAATCATCCCAGTAGTTCCCTTGATTATCGATACTCCATATGTTTGTCGAAGCATCCTGTGCATTCTGACCATTGTTTGTGAAATCATTACCTGAGAAACTATTGCTTGACGATTGGATGACATATACTCCATACATGATGTTATCGCGGAGCGAGTTGCTTATGATCTGGTTATATGCTGAAAAAGACGCAAGGTGAATCCCCTTCTGATTGTTTTGGATAATATTATTCTGGATAGTATTGTAATTTGAGTCTGTCAAACTTATACCCGCTGCATCATTATTTGTGATATGATTGTTACGAATGGTTATAACTTCGCAATGAGCAAGAGAAATTCCTTCACCATTTTGACTATTTAATATGTTATTATCTGCGATTTCACTTGTTGTGACATATGAAAATGTAACGCAGTCAAATCCACTTATTTCTCCTCCCGCATTTCTTATGGTTAACCTTAATATATGGACATGAATTTTACTATTGTACGTTCCAATAGCATCTATTACATGACCATTCCCACCACCATCGATAAAGGTAGATTCTTTACTTTCTCCCATGAGTGTTAAATTCTTGGTGATGTTTATATTCTCGTTATATGTTCCATTAAACACAAAGACAGTATCACCCGAACTTGCTTCAGTAATCCCTTCACGGATAGTCCTATATGGAAATTCTTGTGTTCCATCTCCACTCGGGTTTGCATTCGCTCTAACATAAATTGTTTTTCCATAAGCAGGACAATTTTCAATGAGAAAAAGATTTCCGACAAAGCAAACCATAAGCATACTAATCATGAACGCTACGATTCCTTTTCCACGTATCATGTTCAATCCCGTTCCATCTCTTAGTTTCCTACCGTATTGATTTCTGTTAATAATAATATATAAATATGAGGTGGCAAACTGCCAGAGTGGAATAATTCCTTCTTCCTTGATACAGATAGTGTCCTATTGACAGTTTTTCCTCCTTTATTTTTGGTAATGTTTATATACTCATAAATCAACTTAAAAATATATAAAATAAGGAATTCTTATGGTAAGTGAACATATCTGGGTGTTACTTCAGACAAAAGGGAAAACCTTTAAGGTGATATCCGACCCAGAGAAAGGCATTATCGAAGTGATCAACGAAAAAGGGGAAATTTTAATTCGAAAAATAAACCTGAGTAAACGACAGGTTGAAACCGTCGAAAGAAATTTTTTACATCTTATCGCAAAAAAAATAAACGGACGAGAACACGGCAAATCACCTGCGAGTTCAGACACCTTTGACCCGATGATTATCTAAAAAGAAAACATATCTTACAGCATCTTTTATAGCAACGATCAAAAAAGTATTTTTGTTACAATTTAAACAAAAAATTAATATGCTTCATATGTATTTCACTAACGGATGCACAAAAAATTAATGATTGTTGATGATGACCCTGATATTCTTATAACCATACGAGAACTCTTTGAAGCGGAAGGATTTGAGGTGTACACCGTCCCCTGTGGAAAAGATTGTATCGAAGAACTCGAACATGGATTCAAAGGTGTCATCCTGATGGATATCATGATGCCTCATATGGATGGATGGACAACAATTCGTCAAATCGTCGCGAAAGGTCTGGATAAAGGAAATATCATCTCAATGGTGTCAGCAAAAGATGAATGTGACTGGAAATTCGATGATCTCAAACAATATATAAAAACCTATATTACAAAACCATTTGACAATCGACAATTATTACAAACAGTAAAAAGTTACTATACACCACCTACTAAATAATTTTTAACACATCACTCCTTTTCAATCATTTCTCTGTGATTGTTTACATAGAAACTCGTCAACCTCTTGATGTATATCACCCGCGATATCAATTTTCATTGAAGAGACACTTTGCTCAGAACTTGGAACAGTAACAGTAAACAGACAGAGTTGTCTCTGCAGGGTCTTCATTTCACTTTCGACTTGTTTTTGCGTTTTCTCCAACTGTTCTTGTAATACATGCATTTCTAATTTTAACTCCTTAACTGAATCAAAAAAGTCTGTTTGTACATTTTCCTGCTTTACAAAAATAGTTTTCATCTCAGCATTATCAGATGAAAATTCAGGTATATTCTGAACATACTGCCGAAGAGCAGATCGTAACAGTTCGCTGTTAGTCATACCCTTTTTATTAAACTGAGTAATAATCTGTTCTTCCTTTTTCGAGAGTTTCAATGCTATCGTTTTACCCATGTATATCCCATCCGAATCCCGAGCATGTGAATACATTCATCACATATAAATACAGATGATTTTAATCATAGGTTCTTACAAAAAATACGCAAGAATGAATGAATAACAAAACCTTTTAACACCAAGACAATTCCCAAAACATACTATGTACCCACTTGAAGAATGTAAAAAAGAAATAGCAGAGCACATTCAAAAAACAATAGCAAATTATCACATACCCTATGAAATACGAGTAGAAACACCCCCAGGCAACATGGGTGATTTCGCGTTCCCTTGTTTTCCACTCGCCCATCTTATAAAAAAATCACCAAACGAAATAGCTAAAGAAATCGCGATAAGTATCCCAACGAGCAAATGGATAACAAAAGTAGAAGCACAAGGCGGATACGTGAATTTTTTCATAGATTCAACCAATTTAACAGCGGTAACGCTTCAGTCTATTTTGAAAAATAAAGAAACCTATGGGTATTTACAAAAAAAGAAGGAAAAAGTAATCATTGAACATACTTCAGCAAACCCAAATGGACCATTACATGTAGGTCGAGCAAGAAATCCTATCATAGGTGATACGCTCGTTCGTCTCTATAAAGCAGCAGGGTACGATGTCGAATCACAATTCTATCTCGATGACATGGGTAAACAAGTTGCGATTCTCGCATGGGGCATCCACCACCTAGAACAAAAAAACATACCCCCTATGGAGAATACAAAAGCGGATCATCAAATGGTAGGATACTACCAAACAGCAAACGAACGCATGGAAACAGATACCACTATCGCGAAACAAATCGGGGAACTCGTTAAAAAATTAGAACGAGGCGATCATGACACCATCGAAATGATCCATTCCTCTTATACACCAGTGCTCGAAGGCATAAAACAAAGCCTTGAACGAATCAACATCCATATCGATTCCTTCGTTCCAGAATCAACGTTCGTATACGATAAAAGTGTTGACAGAATCATTAAAGAATTAAAGCAAACAACGTATTGCCATGAAGAAGATGACGCATTTTATTTGGATATGGAACCGTTTGGCATCCATGGAAGAAACACAAAATTTTTCTTCCTACGACGTGATGGAACAACCCTTTATGCGACACGAGACATCGCGTATCATCAATGGAAAGCACAGCATGCAGATATCCTGATAAACGTTCTCGGGGAAGACCATCGATTAGAAGCACAACAGGTCAAAGTCGCCCTTGAGCTTTTACAAACCAAGATACTCCCTAAGGTCGTTTTCTACGCATTTGTCTCGCTCCCTGGCGGTAAAATGTCTACACGACGAGGACGCGTCGTCTATCTTGATGATCTGATCGATGAATGCATCGAACATGCCTATGAAGAAGTCAAAAAAAGAAGAGCCAATGAACTAACAGAATCACAAATGAGGAACATCGCTGAACAGGTCGGTATCGGCTCCTTACGATACAACATTATAAAAGTTCAACCAGAAAAAGACATTGTCTTCACATGGGAAGACGCATTAAATTTTGAAGGAAATGCGATTCCGTTCATTCAATATGCTCACGCAAGAGCCTGCAGCATCCTTTCAAAAACAAATACCAACCTTCATACCTTTGACCCGACGTTACTGATACATAGTTCAGAACGCACCCTTATTAAAAAACTCGCTCTGTTCCCTCTCGTTATTGAAGAAGCCAGCAACGCATGCAAACCACATAGCATCGCAAACTATCTCTTTGAGGTTGCTTCCGTCTTTAATCAATTTTACCGAGATTGCCCTGTGCTTTCTGAGGAAAATACGGTCCTTCGCTCCTCCCGACTCGCACTTGTTAGTGCAACAGAAATTGTTCTAAAAAACGCTCTGAATCTATTTGGAATCTCAGCCCCTGCGGAGATGTAAATGGAATACAAACTCATCAATTGTGATTCGGTTATTAAAAAAATCACGAAGAAGGATTCACTTTTTCATGGGAGCTACTGCGTTGACCCATATCAAAATTGTGAATTTGGATGTCACTACTGTGATTCTTCCTTTGAGAAAACCATCTATGTCAAAAAAAATATCAGAGAGATATTGGAAAAAGAGCTACAGACAATAAAAAATGGGAGAATCATTATCGGCTCAGTCAATGACCCCTATCAGACCGTTGAAAACAAATTCCAACTTACACACACTGTTCTTGAGACATTAAAAGACTATAATTTTCCTTGTCATATTCTGACGAAATCTCCTTTAATCTTAAACGACCTCCCCCTTCTCTCTCAACTCGAGAGTATTATTACCATTAGTATGACATCTTTAACTGATCAGGTCGTTCGAATCTTTGAACCAGATGCGCCATCTCCAACTGCCCGACTTCAAACACTCCAAAACCTTCGGGATCATGGTTTGAAAGCAGGACTTGCGTTGATGCCGGTTTTGCCATTTATCGTCGAATCCGAGATGGAATCTATTGTCCATGCAGCATCTCACGCTAATGCACAATACCTCCTGCATAAACATTTAGAGCTGAAAGGCGACCAGGAACGGCATTTTAGAGATCTGATAAAAACATATTATCCACATCTTCTCCCAAACTATGACACATTATATGAGAATAATTACAAACCGCAGGAGAAATACATTCAAGAGATAAATGCTATCCTCAAAAAATATTGTAAAAAATTCAATATTTCTGATACAATTCCTTTCTAAACAATAAAAAAACCGATTAGGAAACCTTATCTTTTCTTTTTCTGTTTCATCATCCTATCAATAAGNNTCATCCGAATGTGATGTTTCAGGATCTTCCATTTCTTCAATACTCATATTATTCGGTAAAGGAGCGATTCGTATCTCCGAAGAGCGGTGTGAATAATTTGATTCTTCTATCTCCGAAGAAATTTCGTTCTCTTGTTGTATTTCTTCTTTTTCCGGTAGTGGAATTTTATTGCTTCCGATTATGGTAAAAGCTTCGGTGATAAAATCAAGTTCATCACTGGTTGGGCACCAGCTAATCGTCTCGTTTTCTTGATGGAAATTCGGAGCATTTCTATCAAATTGAATACTTAGTAAAAGTCCTTTCAAATCCAGATTCTTTTGTATCTCTAATGAAATAAAGATATTCTCGTTTCTCTTCATAGTGCTCCCATCAGGGTAAACTGCAGATTCATATCAGCTATGAGAATTTATACTTTTCTTTTTCTCACGCAGAGGTACCTA
>JAFNFT010000051.1 GCA_017885605.1 Methanobacteriota archaeon
TTCAGGACCTTGGAATGGATAAGGATGCTGCGAAAGGCGTATTTGGCGTACATGGTCTGAACATTATCACGGATACCACGAAAGGTATTCAACACCTGTTCGAGACCAGGGATTTGATAATGGAAGCCTTTGATGAAGTTATGAAAAGCGGACCCACTGTCTCAGAACCCTGTCAGGGGCTATTGGTAAAACTCGTGGATGCAAAACTCCATGATGACGCGATCCACCGAGGACCTGCGCAGGTGATCCCTGCAACCAGAAACGCTATCTATGGTGCGATCACGATTTCCGAGCCAACCCTGCTTGAGCCAATGCAGAAAGTATTCATCAGCACTCCTCAGGAGATCATGGGTGATGCGTCACGNNAGACATAAAAACCGTTGGAGACTCCGTGGAAATCGAGGCAAAGGCACCGGTCGCTGAGATGTTCGGTTTTGCATCTGCTATCCGATCTGCAACTGGTGGGCGCGTATTATGGAATACAGAGAACTTAGGTTTCGAGCCACTACCGCGGAACCTGCGGGATCCAATTGTTAAGAAAATCCGTGAGCGCAAAGGCCTCAAACCAGATCCGTACCCCGCTGAGTACTACATGGGATAAACCCTCGGTAGGAATATTTCCAAATTCTTAAAAACCATGTGTGGATACAGTGGCCACTATGCGACGAGGAATCATCCCGATCAACCAGTTTTTCGAGTTGGAATACCGGTACTATGAGAAAGACCCGACCTATAAGTATTTCAATAGACGTTTCGAGATCTATCTCATCGGTAAAAAAGGGATGCAAAAGATCTACATCCTGCATATGGATAACTGCGATCGACGACCAGGGAGATGGGCTCCTCATATCCACCGCGCATCACAAGTCGCAAAGAAACTCTATTTTGGGGTCTCGACACTCAACTGGAACGAAATAAAAGAGAATTTTCTCTCCACCATCATCGCAGAAATCGGTGATACCTACAAAGCAGATGCGAAAAAAGCCGTCGTCGACCTCCTCTCACCAAAACTATAAAAAAAATCGTCTTCTCCATCCACCGTTTCGAATATGTTTTTATACTAGCTGGTTCCATTCATAGTCTATGGAAATGGTTCCGCTCCCAGAGGCGGAGGAAACATTAAAAGCCTTTAAAAAGAAAAAACAAAAACCGAAAAAGAAAGACGAAGATCAAGAGGAAGAACCAGAGAATAAATAAGAGAAATACCTCCATTCAAGAATCTTTTTTTATTATATTTACAAGCCCCTGGATTTACTTCTCGTACTACCGGAAACGCACGAATCAAAACATAGAACATCGACACTATTGAAGCTATTACTCGGGTTCGTCGTTATTGTCCTGCGAGTCGATATTTCCCATGGCTTGGCTCATAAATCTGTCCATTGCGGTTCAAACGGTCTAGGACCTCTTCGACTTTACTCGATTCGATTCCTTGGATTTCTGCCTCGTTGATAATATCGCTTCGCGCAGCACTATCATCAGTTGATTCTGTGCAGAGGCGCTGAATAACATCAAGAATCACCCGCATACGTTCATGCTGACTATGGCTGATACCGGTTGCGATGATATCAATGTCAAAACGTCCTGTCTCCCGATCGGTGCCGACCCGTCGGAGATACTGATCGATGATCGAGATTGCCCGTTTCGCGTCATCCACGTTTGCCTCCTGACTCAAACGTATCCGAGCGCTTGATTCAGCAAGTCGCACAAACGCCTCAAGCTGCCGTGGGGTAAACGGCACTGAATCCTTTGATGAGCTTCGGAAATCAACATAATAGTTCTGCAGAATCTCCGAGGCATCATCCGTCAACACCGGGAAAACATTCCGCTTCGCATACGCGACGTACTTCCGCAGGAACTCCGGTTCAAACACCGGCAGCACATGTTTCATGAATTTTATTTCTTGCTCCTTCGAATACAGCTCATCAGAGGTTTTATTGAGATGCTCATGGATCTCTCCTCCCTTGTGGGATTGTAAGATATGGGTCGCAAGATCCGTATCAGTCTTCCGATTCGGTTTATCAAGAATGGAAAAAATAAGGTCAAAACGCGACAACAACGCCGGCGGCATGTTGATCTGCTCATGCATCGGTATGAACTCATCAAAACGCCCCAGTTTCGGGTTTGCAGCAGCAAGGACCGCGCAGCGTGTCTTCAGGGTCGCGTTAATCCCTGCCTTCGCAACTGAGATCTCCTGCTGTTCCATCGCTTGATGCAAACTACTCCGGTCTGTTTCCTCCATTTTGTCGATTTCATCGATGCAGGCAAGACCTTTATCAGCAAGCACGAGCGCACCAGCTTCAAGAGTCCATTGTCCCTCACCAAACTCGTCACGAACCGCAGCAGCAGTAAGACCAGCAGCGGAGGATGCCTTCCCAGATGCATACACGCTTCGAGGAGCAAGCTTCGCCATATACGACAACATCTGCGATTTTGCGGTACCCGGGTCTCCTACGAGTAAACAATGGATATCCCCACGTGTCCTGGTCCCATCAGGCATTTCCTTTGCAATCCCCCCAAACAACTGAAGAACAAGAGCATCCTTTTCAATCTCAAGACCATAGATTGTCGGCGCGATACTCTGCCGCATTTTCTCATAAATCAACGAGTCTTTACTTGTTTTTAGGATCTTTTTTTCATCTTCTTTGGTAACCTCAACTTCTTCAAACGCAAACTCCTGGCTTTCGATACTGACCGCATCCATTGTTTTATCAAATGAGGTAAGACGGAACGTTCCCCGGTGACGAGCCATGGAATGAAGAATACCATTCACAATCACACGATCCCCTGGTGCTACACCTCCCACGAGATCATCCTCGAGATAAACGCTGATACGCTCTGGTTGCGCGCCACCACGCAGTCCTTCCGGATTCTCCTGAATCTCAATCTTCTGCGAGTCAATGAACGTAGAAAGCGTCGTTGACAGTTTAAAGGACGACACCCGTCCACATCCACCTTGATCCTCATAACACTCCGAAGGCTCCTTCAGGATATCTTCATCCTGGTCTATCCGGATTACCGCACCGCATTTCTGACACTGGAACGCAGCAATCTGTAGTTTCGGTCGCACCTCAGTGATTTTCTTGATGAGGCCTTCGACTGCGATGAATGTTCCCAGGCGGTTCGCACGGATCTTCCGAATCAGAATTTTTTGTGCCTCAGGGATGTTTTTAACACGAAAATGAAGCTGTAGCTTCTGCTCCGCAGCAACATCAATAAGCTTGAGTGCCTCCTCCGCATTAAAAAGAGTTTTATAGGGCTGCTGAAGCAGGAGTTCAGCAAGCTTCGGATCTGCTTTATCCACATCCCAGTAATCAAGGATCAAACTGCGTTTCTCCGGATACTCTGTTGCCACTGTCTCGATTTCTGCTTTGCATTGATCTTCAAAGAACCCTTGCCAGGATGCCGTGAGACTCTCGTCTTTCA
>JAFNFT010000052.1 GCA_017885605.1 Methanobacteriota archaeon
TTCAACCATTGTCTACCTCTTTGCCTGCAAGAAAAGAGTAGTTGAATTTAAACTTTTTCAATTAAACAAATCCCTGAAGAAAAATTTGAAAATGCTAAGAAAAAAACTCTGGTTCTCTCGGAGGACCAGCCCTAGCACAAGACAGGATGTTAACACAATCCTTTCACAGGAATGCGTGGTGATGTGCTCTGGATAAGTCTCGTCGGCTCCCCTATTGCTTTCTCATTGATGATGGGTACTTTCTTTGTGTGATATGGTGTCTGGAAAACCCGTGTATAATCTTTCATGTGTTGTTCATAGGCAAAGACTTTCGCGATATCCTCAATTTCTTCCAGGGCGTTCTCGTCGGTGACTGCCCCAACAATTTTTATCTCCGCGGAATTCACCTCCTCAAAGCTAGATTTTTACTAGCATGTATCTATTTGTCAGTCCCTGGATATAAATGTTTTGAAAAAATCCTTCCCCCGATCCCTACAGGAGAACTCCCTGAAAATGTATCATGCTGAGAGAGGGATAAACACGAAGAAAAGAAGTAACCCTCGCAGCGACTCCGTTGTTTTTCCCACAGTCACGGTAAGCTCAATGATGCCTACCCCAACCAACGGATTCACCCGTTGGATCATAAGTTCATCACCTGAGCCGAGATAAAGGATCACCCCTTGAGACGCACGTTGCGAAGGAAGCAACACAAAACCACCGATCAAATGAGACTCCCAATCGAGATATAACACATCCTCGGCTCCCTGATTTCTGACAGAGACTATCAGACCAACACCACCCGTGATCGTAATAGTAACATTAACAGGGTGACTTTCATAAGGTGCCATCAATGGAAACCGATCCTGACTCATATTCCCCGGGATCAGATACGGTGTATCACCGATCCCGTCCCCATCACTATCAGAGCCCGCATAATCAGACCAATAGTTCCCAACCGTCCCATCATCCCAGAGGTTCCCGGTCGCATCATACGCGTTCCCCGGATTATCAATAAAATTGTTATGAGAGATGATATTATTAACGCAATAACCACCCAGCGTTAACCCATCTAAAAAACTCTCCCTCACCGTGTTTCCAACAAGAATAGTATCCTGTACCTCATACAGGTTGATACCATACCCGCGATTATTCACAATCACATTATTCATGATCACATTATGAGAGGCGTACTCCACTCGAATCCCATGGAACATATTGTTCTCAATCAAATTCCCCGAGACCGTGTTATACGACGCTCCATCAAGAAAAACCCCGTTTATCCGAAGATTATTAATGATATTATTATCAGAAATATTATTCCCCTGCGAGGTAACATAAAAACCACAACAGTTCCAAAAATCACCCACATTACTAATCCGGAACCCGCTCACCGTCACCCCATCAACAAAAATAGAGACCGCATACTTCCCTCCCTCAATGCTAGTGGTGTTCCGATTCTCCCCAAGGAGATGAATCGAAACATTGATGATGACGCTTTCGTAGTACGGGGCTGANNTCCCAGGACCTGATCCACCGACATAAAGCATCGATGAATGCTTCAGAACAACAGGTTGCTCCATTGATTGTGCCATTGAAAAGGAAAACGACCCTGCAACAAACAAAACAAGAACACACCACACTCCAATTGTTATTCTCAGGTTCATTTTTAAAAGCTCCCCCTTAATGAAGAGAACATAAGACACTATTATATATAAACATACTCTTCAGGATGAAAACACCATGAAAAAGTTTTAAAGTCAATGACTCATAACAGAATTGGTAGGAAATGGCTGCAACAGAACCTTCCTGGGATGAAGAACAACAAAAACAACGCTTGCTCAAAGCAACAAAATTCTTTTTCTTATTTACTGTTCTGTATACTCTTTGGATCGCTGTCGTTATCATGGGCGTTTATTTCCTTCATCTGGGGAATAAATGGGCGATCTTGAGCATGGAACAATGGATCCTGTCTGCTATCGCTCTCATCAGCGTTGCGATAGGTCTTGAGGTTGTTCTTCTCATTCAATATACTCTTTCAAAGAAGAAGCAACTCGAACCAAAAAAACAAAAAGAATACATCCAAGGAAAACAATTACACAGCTATACCATCCCTTTTGATGCCAAAGGCGGCATCTTCAGTAAAACCTATATCCTGATCGATGAGGACAGGGTGTTAAATCTCCGTTACCAGATGATCCCCTCAAATGACCTCTGGAGACAGCAGCAGTAGAGAATTGTTACTTTTTCAGCATTCCCATTTCCACGAGCTTCTCAGGCAGATAGGTATCGGTGACATAATCCAGTCCGTATTTCGCCAACGCCTGTTGCTCTGATTTCTTCCCAAGGCTGAGCTGNNAACCGGGGGTCCTCCAGCTCGCTTTTCAACGCAGCGACATCCTCAGTCGTCAATGTATCAGTTGGGAGCTTATAATTCTCAATATCTGAGGGGGTCACCCCAAGGTACTGTGCCGCTGGTGTCGCCAGATACTCAGAGATATGCGCTGTCTTAATCGCACCATATGCAACACTCCCAAAGATCCGGAAGCTCCATGGATCACAATCGGTAAACACAAGCACAGGGAGTTTCTTTTCCTCGTTCAACCGTTTAATGAACCGTCGTGTCGACCGCGCAGGTTGTCCCTTAAGATGCACCAAGATGGCACGGGAGTCCGTATCAAACCCGTTTTCCACAAGCCGGTCGAACATACCACCGGTCTCAATCGCGACAATAAAATCAGCATCCACCTCTTTAAAGGTGAGTTTTTCCTTCTCAACATTATACGGGATTCCATACCCCGCGTCACCGACATCATCCTGACAATGAATCTTTTTCTTGGTGTTGTTACGAGTCATCTCTTCAACAACAAGGTTCCCGATCACCCGCGCACCATCCTCCTCGGGCCGGAGCTTAAAATCCTCACGCATACACCCGGTGATCACCTCAAGATCCTCCGCCAGCAGGTCTGATTCGTTCTGACTAGAAAATTTCGCAAGATTCCAACCCTCCGAGATATAATAGGTTTCTCTTAAGGTGGACGATTTTTTCTCCTTGATCATGTCCTTGATGAAATCAACCAGGTACATCGTCCGCAACAGCATATACGCACCATCAAGGGAGCTTGCAGTTCGCTCTGTCTTATTCTTCCCATACTTCCAGACATTCAGGTTATCATCAAACCTGATGTTCGCCTTTGTTCGTGTTGACAACTGCAACGAAGGGATCTCTGCTTTTTCAAGATCAGCGTACACCTTTGCTGCAATCGAATCGATTTTTGTAATAACCCCTGAATAGTCACGTGCCATATTCCTATTCACCTTCCCATTTATCAGCCCCGATCACATAGGTCGGGTTGATGTTCTGCACATACAGATCATTTTCATCAAAATCCCCTTTATTCAGACCAGCCAGCTCAAAGAACAGGTCGATCTTATCAGTGGGATCAATGCTCTCCAAGCTCCATTTGATATAATTATCAGTGACTTTTGTCGGCTTTGGTTTCACCTCACCAACCACCGCGTTCTTCGGGAAAAGAGCGTATAAATTGAACTTCTGCGGTTTACCTTTATAGTTCACCACCATGATTGTGCTTTTCACTATCCACCCACCAGATTCAGTCTGCCCCTTAGGATTTGTCACATCCAGTTTTGTCTGCACTGGTTTTCCACGGACCTTTTCGTACTCCACCAAGTCTTCGATCCACACCACATCCATGATCCTGGTGATGACCTTCTCGAGGGACGGGACTGGTTTATTGAGCATATGAGCGGATTTCTTCGCGATCTCAGGCAGTATCTTTGTAATAAGATCGAATTTCTCCCGTGTTTTTACCCGACGGACTTTTTTATTGATATGCATCTGGACTTTTCGTGCGACCTCACGGAACGCTAGTTTAATCTCATTTTCAATCTCCTCGACATCCGCGATCGCTTCCTTACTTTCCGAGGTATACGGAATCTGAGTTGATGCGACATGCGTCAGGAAGATAGCAGGACCAATAGGGATCCCATTACCAGAGGGTTGATCCAGGCCATAGCGTCGCCAGTCAATTGATTGAATCGCGGTCGTAATCGCACAATCCCCCTGCTGGAATAACAAGGGGATGCGGTTGGCGAACCGAAGGATCTTCACTGGTTTTTCCTTTGGCAGGTTTCCCCCGTAGACAATCCCGACCTCCACCTGGAACGGGTTGCCAGAGTACACGGACGCAGGACGCGACGCGGTAAAGATAAACTCAGGGGATATCTGTTGGGTCTCACTTTTCAAACTCCGACGGATCAGCGTCTCACCAATCGGGGAGAGACACTCGGTGGGAGGCGTCATGATCTTCACCCGTTTAAACGCCTGGTACAATGCAAGGAACTGCTCCCGGCTCATGTCCGCTGGATTGAGGTTTCTATCCAGTTTTGCCTCATCACAGACCGCATTTGCGGTTCGATCACCCATGCTGCTAAAATCATGTTTCAAAAACGATGCAAGTTTTCTTGCTTTTGTCTCTTTTGACATTTTTATTAATGTACCAAGTTCGACACCATAAGGATGAGGTTGAATCTCTTCGCTCTTTTTTGGAAGAATATCCGCGGTCCGCTCAAAGATATGCTCGGTGCCATCAGCTTCTTTAAACACCACACGAGCATGGGGGTTGACAATAGACGTAGATTGAAGGTATTCATAGACAAATCGTTTCCCTCGTTTGTAGTCCGCTTTCAAGCTCACCTCGACACGGGTCCCTGATGGTTTCTCCCAATGCATAATCTCTTGATGTTGCACCTCACCACGGTTCTTATTGGTATCAATCGCAAGCTCCGTCAGTACCGCGGGTTGGTTCTCCTGAATCTTTGAAATGATCTTCGCATGTTTCCCCGTGGTCAATTGTCCATATAGGACGACAGCGGAAATCCCTATCCCTTGCTGTCCTCTGCTCTGTCGCACTGCATGGAACCGTGACCCGTAGAGCAACCGGGCAAAAATATGAGGAATCTGTTGTTTGATAATACCAGGGCCGTTATCTTCGACGATCACGACGCATTCTTCCTCGCTTGGATTTTTTAACTCGACGTAGATATCAGGAAGGATCCCTGATTCTTCACACGCATCAAGCGCGTTATCCACACCTTCTTTGACACTGGTGATGAGCGCTCGGGTCGGATTGCCAAAACCAAGGATGTGTTTATTGCGTTCGAAGAATTCCGCAACAGAGATTTCTTTTTGTTTTTTTGCTAATTCATAGGCGATTGCTTCAGGCAAAATATCCCTCCGATGGAGAGTGATGCTGCATCCGGTATCGGTAATAGATAAGGTTATTATAAAATTATTGCATGAGGATATAAAAGACCGTATTTTGATAAAAATCCAAAAGCAATATTTATAAGGAAAAATCTACTGTGCGTTCTGAACCTGCTCCTTATGAGGACGCCTCTATGACAGACTACGATCAAAAAACCCTTGAAGAGAAATGGCAGAAACAATGGCAAGAAATGAAGATCTATCATTTCGATTTCGCTAGTAAGAAAAAACCTTATAGCATCGATGTTCCCCCGCGGTACGCCTCTGGCCCACTCCACGCTGGTCACGCGGTACATTACACCCATATTGATTTTACAGCTCGCTATAAACGCATGCAAGGATTCAATGTCTTCTTCCCTCTTTGTTTTGATGTGAATGGTATCCCAATCGAAGAGCGGGTCGAACGACAACTCAACATCACCAGAAAAGACATCGATCGACATGAATTCACCAAGCTCTGCTCCGAGTTCGCCCAAAAGAACATCGCGANNCATGACCAACCAGTTCATTAGACTAGGCGAAAGCATGGATCCGTCGATCTATTATCAAACCGACGCAGAGTATTACCGCAGGGTTACACAAATCTCCTTTATCGAACTGTTCAACAAAGGTCATATCTACAAAGGAGAGTTCCCCGTGAACTGGTGCCCCCGATGTATGACCGCGATGGCAGATGCAGAGGTCGTCTACAGCGATCGGACTACGAAACTCAACACCATCAAATTTTATTTCACCAAACTACAGGATGCGCATCTCCTGAAGTTCCATGGCATCGGCAAGGATGCACATGGGACGTACATCGAGATTGCGACCACCCGGCCGGAGATGCTTGCCGCCTGTCAGATCGTCGCGGTACACCCGACCGATGAACGAGCACCATGGCTTGTCGGTCAAACCGTGAAAGTCCCAACCGTTGACAAAGAGGTAAAAATCGTTGAAGACGACGCTGTTGACCCTGAGTTCGGTACAGGTCTCGTCATGATCTGCACGGTCGGCGACAAGGAAGACCTCAACTGGGTTTTCAAATATAAACTCCCGCTGGAGATGAGCATCGACGAAGAAGGAAAAATGACGGCGATCACCGGGAAATATAAAGGTATGAAAATCGAGGATGCACGAAAAACAATCATCCAGGATATGACACAGAACGGGCTGCTGCTGAAACAAGAGCCACTCGCACAGAACGTAGGCGTCTGCTGGCGATGCAAAACACCAGTCGAGTTCATCAATGCCAAACAATGGTTTTTGAAAACCATCCCGTTCAAACAACTCGTCCTTGATACGAGCGATGCGATGCACTGGTACCCCCAGTTTATGAAAATACGGCTCGAAGACTGGGTTCACTCCCTGGAATGGGACTGGGTGATCAGCAGACAACGGTACTTCGCAACACCAATACCACTCTGGGAATGTGAATCCTGCGGTGAAGTCGTCCTAGCACGACCAGAGGATTGCTATATTGACCCGACGATTGACAAACCACCAGTTTCAACATGTCCGAAATGTGGTGGTCATCTCAAAGGCTGCGAGGATGTCTTTGACACCTGGATGGATTCATCTATTTCACCACTCTTTAACACGTTTTGGAACCGCGATGAAAAGAAATTTAAAAAACTCTACCCGATGTCGCTGCGTGCTCAGGCACATGATATCATCCGCACCTGGGCGTTTTATACCATCCTGCGCTGCATGCTTCTCACTGATGAAAAACCCTTTGAAAACATCATGATGGGCGGGTTCATCCTCTCAGAAGATGGCACTCCCATGCATGCCAGCCTTGGCAACGTCATTGACCCTCTGCAAGTCATCGATGAATATGGGACGGACGCGTTCCGTTGTTATGCAGCAAGTTGCGCCCTTGGAGAGGATAACCCATTCCGACGAAAGGACGTCGTCCGAGGGACCAAACTACTGCGAAAACTCTGGAACGTGCAGCAATTCATCGGCAATATCATCAAAGAAGGAAAACCAAAGAAACCAAAAAAACTCCAGGACATCGACCAGTGGATTCTTACCAAATACAGCAAACTAGTCAACACCTGCACCAAGCAAATGGATGTGTTTGATTACTCACCAGCCATGAAAGACATCGAATATTTCCTGTGGCATGAGCTTGCGGATCATTACCTCGAGATGATCAAAGGATCGTTATACAATAAGGAAAACGTGGAAAGCATTCAATACACGTTATACACAGTCGGGTTAGGAATTGTGAAGCTATTTGCACCGTTCTTCCCACACATCACCGAAGAAATCTATCATGATTTTTACAAAAACTATGAAGGTGACGACAGCATTCATCTCTCAGCATGGCCACAAGCAATTCTCATCGATGACGAAAAAGAACAAGCCGGAGAAACCGTCAAGGAGTACATCGCGAAGGTCCGAGCATGGAAAAGCGAGCAAGGAATCGCTCTCAATGCACCGATACCCGCTATCGCAACCTATGCCCCTCCAGAAAGCATCACCCGACTGAAAGGCAATGGAACCATTATTTTTTCCACCCTGCGATATCCTGCGACTCATACATTCATCCCAGGAAAACCAGAAATCCAGGAGACCATCACCGCTGTGGAACCCGTGTTTTCCAAACTCGGTCCAACGTTCAAGAATGAAAGTTCAACTATTGTCCAATGGATAAAGACACATCAAGATGAGCTAATTGCAAAAATAGAGAACGGTACAGACGTCCCTATCTCAGAAATCCCCGGGATAAAAACAAAAACGAAGGAAGCGTTACACAAATCCGGGTATCTCCAGCTGAAACGTGAGGTAGGTTTGAAAGGGAAAAAAGGAAGCACGATCGTGTCATTCGATGGGTTTTATGTTGAACTTGAGAGGAAGAAACCATGAGGATAACAAGAAAAATTTTACGAAGCTGGATGGTCAAAATCATCGCGATTCTGATAGTCCTTGGCATGATCTTCACAGGATTCGTAGTGATCTTTTGGAAATAGTTGTTTTTCTCGATAGATTTTTAAACAACTGTTTTATTCAACCGGACAGTGAACACGTATGACTGAAAAGACGAACGTATTAGCAAATCCAGCACCATTAGGTTTACTAGGCTTTGGAATGACAACTGTTCTTCTGAATATCCATAATACCGGAGCGTATGGGGTCAGTGCGATGATTCTTGGAATGGGTATCTTCTACGGGGGTCTTGCGCAGATCATCGCAGGGATCATGGAATTCAAGAAAGGTAACACTTTTGGGACAACTGCCTTTACTTCGTATGGTTTGTTCTGGATTTCTTTGGTTGCGTTATGGGTATTTCCCAGTCTGACGTTTATCAGTGCTGGTTCAAAGGCAGGGGCAACGGAAGCTGGGTTTATGGCATGGTATTTCTTCATGTGGGGATTGTTCACCTTCTGTATGTTCATCGGGACATTAAAAAAGAACAAGGGTCTGCAGTTCATCTTTGGATCCTTATTCATCCTGTTTTTCTTGCTCGCACTACGAGACTGGGGATATATCAGTGGCGCATGGATTGGTTACGAGGGGATCATCTGTGGTCTGAGTGCTTTCTATGTCGCGATTGCAGAAGTGCTCAATGAAACCTATGGGAAAACAGTCCTTCCGTTAGGGAAACCAATAATAAAATAACCCTACAGTTTGATAAGCTCATATGAGGAAGATCCTAATCCGATCTCCTCCCCATATTTTATTTGTTTCAATGGGTTCACTTTATTGACCGTTAGAAACACGTTTTCTTTGATCTCATTGATTAAATCTAATGATGCTTTATCGATCGCCACTGGATCATCACTGAGGAGATATCCGATATCGGGGCAGATGATTGGTCCTGCGTTCGGGTCGCAATCACAGCCTTTCGCTATCCGTTTTAACTCGTTCAGATACAGCACGGTTTTTTCCTGGACGCAGGCTTTCGCTGAGCATGCGAGGAGAAACTGAAGGTCAGCGTCTTGGAACGTAAGTGCGTTTGAGGGACAGGAATCAACGCAGGCGCCGCATCCAAAGCATTTCTGCTCATTATACTCCCATACTTCCTCATTTACCTTGATGGCATGGAACGGGCAGATTTCAGCGCATACCCCGCAATAGATGCATGTGTCCTTCTGATACACGGGGTAGCTGCTATCATGGATTTTTATTTTTGTTTCTTTTGTGACCCCGCCCATTCCGAAGTTCTTGATCGCGCCACCCATCCCTGATTGGATATGTCCTTTGACGTGGGAAAGAGCGAAGATGTGCGTCGACTGTTTCAAATGATCAGCGACCTCGTAGGTTCTTCCTTTGACCATGGTTGGTACACCGGTATCATCGATGATTACGTCACATCCGACGTTTTTCATAGTAAAACCATGAAGCTTCGCAAGGTTCTGATACTCAGTCTTTGTGTGTCGAGACCCATGGTATGCAACGGTCGTATCAAAAAGGAAAGGATCCGCTTGAGCTTTTTTTAATTCCACAATCACATCTTTTACGAGTTCAGGTTTCACAAAATACGGGTTCTTCTTCTCACCCATATGCAGTTTCACCGGTACTTTTTTTCCAGCGAAACTTTCAAGCGGGAAGTAGGTGAGCGCGCTGGAGAGTTTTGCGATATCTGTGAAGAAGATGACCTTGATCATCCGATTTTTTTCTCCCATTTTTTAAGTTTTAGAACACTGCCAAGTGACCCACCCTGTTTTATTTCTTCTCGGATGCGATTCTCCTGTTCTTTGACATCGAGTGCGCGGTTGGCTATCTCTTGTGCGATTTCCTGTGGGACGACAACAACCCCGGAATCATCGCCGATGATCCAATCACCGGTTCGGACAGTTTGGTTCCCGCAGGTGATTTCAGCACCGATCTCCCCGAGTCCTTTTGGTTCCCCTGCATTGGGGACGATATATCGGGAGAAGATGGGGAATTTGATTTTCACTAGATCATCATAATCTCGGACTGCCCCATCGATGACGACGCCAGCAAGACCCCGAAGCTTTGCGCTCCAGGTCGCAAGCTCCCCCCATACCGCGGTTCTGCCTTGGTTCACATCGACGACAAGGATTTGTCCTTTGTCTGCTTTATCGATTGCTTCAATGGGTTTTGCCCAATCGCCATCTATGGTGCGCACGGTGAGAGCACGACCCACCATATGGAATCCAGGGAGGATCGGTCGTATCCCTTGTAATGCTCCTTGTTTGTGCATCGCATCAGAAATATTTGGGGTGGAGACCCGGTGGAATGCTTCATAGAGCTCCGTGGAATCATATTTTTTAAACAAATCGGTTTTTATGGATTTCTTCTGAGTCATTGCTTTTTTTATCAGGGTTGCTGCCTCAGTGACGTTCTTTGCTTTGGTAATCGCACCACCAACGATGATGATGGATGCACCACCACGGATCATGTCTGTGACCGTCTCAGTGTTCAGCCCGCCTGCGACCGCGATTGGTAGATCGGTCTGTTTTACGAGTGATGAGAGGATTTGTTGTGGTTTTTTCCCCTGCATCTGCTCATCAATGCCAACATGGATGCAGAGATAATTAATCCCAAGTTTTTCAAGGGTCTGTGCTCGTTTGACCACGTCAGGGACACCAATGAGGTCGACCATGAGTTTGACACCGTATTTCCGTGCTGATTTCACTGCATCAAGAATCGTGCTATCATCAGAGGCTGCAAGCAGACAAATCACGTCAGCACCGGCTTTGGCTGCCATCTCGGTCTCCAGGGCGCCCGTGTCCATGGTTTTCATGTCCGCGACTATTGTCTTGCCTGGGAATTGTTCTCGAAGCTGGCGGACGATGTCCATCCCCTCGCTTTTTATCAACGGGGTTCCTGCTTCGAGCCAGTCTGCTCCGCCTTTTATCGCGGCATGGGCGATAGTGAGTGCTCTGTCTGCATTCAGAAGGTCTAATGCTATCTGTAACACTGGTTTCATTGAAAGGAGAATAGGCATGCCTTATTTAAAAAGTAATGCATCAAGAATCAAGGGAATAGTTTCTTTGTTTTTTTTGTGTAATCGGGAAGCAAGTGTCTATAATGGTGAGCAGGAATCATTTCCTTGATTGTTTGGTTTTTTCCAAACGTATTCTGACAATATATAAAGAATGAAGGACATAATCGGAATTGAGGTCATAAATATGGATTCAGGAGTAAAACAATTCCTTGCATTGCTCATCGTCGTGTCAACCGTTGTGGTCCTTGCAAAGATTTTCCTTCAATTCTAATCCTTTCTTCTTTAAAAAAAATTATATATACTTCCTATCGATAGTATATATGGGGATACGTTCTATGAAGAAAACTTCCTTCTTTCAAATCAGACAAGCAGTAGTTGCCGGGTTCTGTTTGGCTCTCATTCTTTTCGCTTCTTTTTCTAGTGCGTTAACCACTCAATCATCCAGTCCGATTTTATCTGAACCGTACCATTATCATACCTATCAGGAACTCACTGATGAGTTGCATTCCTTGCAAGAGAACTATTCTTCCCTAATGTCACTTTCCTCGATTGGGAAAACCTATGAGGGTAGGGATCTGTGGATGGTGAAGTTATCAGATAATGTGAACCAGACGGAGGACGAGCCTGGTGTCCTGTTCATGGCTGCTCATCATGGGAATGAATGGCCTGGTGTCGAGATCTGTCTGTTCTTCATCCGTTACATGGTTGAGAACTATGAGAATAACAGTCTTCCCCAGGTTCGGGATGCCATGAACGCCACACAAATCTATCTTATCCCGATGGTGAACCCTGACGGGGTCATGGCTGATACACGGAAAAATTGTGCCCCTAACCATGGTCCTTTTGGACATAGTTCATCCATCACTTCCTATGGGGTGAATCTGAATAGGAATTACGATGATCCGTGGTTCCTTGCGTATGTTTTTCCTCTCCGGTATTATCTGCCGATTATTCTTCCTGATTCAAGCTTCAATTATCGTGGTCCGTATCCCTTCTCAGAAAATGAGACTAAGGCTGTGAAAAACTTTGCTGAAACACATGAGTTTTCTCTTTCGATTTCGTATCATTCGTATGGTGAGTTTATCGTCTATCCTTGGATGCATACGACCAAACAGACACCGGATGAATCACTTTTCCGGTCTGTCGGAGAAAACATCTCCTTGATCAACAATTATTATCTGTCTGTGAAGAAAGATCGTCTCATCCCCTTGTATGGAGGCACACTGGGCAGCTCTGAAAATTGGTTATATCGCGAAAAAGGCGCTCTTGCGTATACCGTCGAGGTCGGTGAGGAACGACGGCCAACTGATCCCCAAGTTGTCCATGATCTCTGTATGACACAAACCACTGTACATCTGTACCTATGTCAACGAGCCCAGACCATTGAATCAGAAAAAGCAGCGCTTCACCTCTCATAAAATTTTTTTTGTTTTTTCTATATCTTTGTTTCCATAGATTTTTTTGAATTTTTAAAAAACTATAAAAAAGTCGACAATATATCTCCTACTTGAGACGAGTTTTTAATGGTAATAGTGAGAGAATGGGGCCGTTAGTGAGGTGGTGAGGAGATGTGTTATTAAAAGACTATTGCCCCCATTCTCTAATAATATATATTAAAGACACATGTATATAAGTCTTATTATATTATTGGCTCACAGGGATATACTAGACTGAAACGTCACTTCCGTTTATTGGAGTTTTATATAGAACAGCACAACCTTTTCGAATCAATAAGAAAAGGAAAAAAAGAGGGGAAATAAATTATTTTATTCCTATGACCAAAAACAGAATTACAAATCCGGTTTTTGTCCATTCTTCGTCAGCTACTTTTACAGTGATTGTTATCAGGCCAAATCCAAAGATCAACCCAGTGGAAACGGTGAACGATCCCCCCGCTGGAACACCCATAGTGCCATTCACGGTTAAATTGATACGTCCGAGAATGCCGCCTTCCACATGAATCTGCCAAGTAACATTGATAAGATCTGATAGTCCATTGTTTGTGATAATCGCTTTGACCCCAAGGCCACCTTTGATATCGATGTTTAACGTGATACCACTCACATTGACTGTTTTTGTTATGGTGTTGGTTGCTCCCTGGTCATCGGTCACTTTCAGGGTGACCGGGTAGGTGTCTGCTTGAGGCCATAAATGTGTTGTGGTTGGCGTGGTATGGTTTTCTTCAGAGATGCCATCATTGTTCCAGTCCCACTCATACACCGTTATAGTCCCATCAGAATCGTAACTATTCGAAGCATTGAATGTAATGATTTGACTCTGAGCAGGGTTCTGTGGTGTCCAGGTAAACTCTGCAACAGGCGGTTGATTTACACTTTCACTTGTGAATACGTACGCTGAGCCCTTAGCACTGTCATCCCCGAATGCGCCGATAAGAGCGGTATCTGCACTAAGGGAAACAGAATAGCCAAACTCTTCATATCCTTCGCCGTCTGAGGCGACAAGTTTGGCCTGTTCTGTCCAGGTTGTGCCGGTGCGGGTGAACACATACGCCGACCCAGAATCAGTTTGGATACCATCACCCCAGAATGCTCCGATCAGGGCAGTATCACCATCAACAGAAACAGAACAGCCAAAATAGTCCGGTGCTGCGCCGTCTGAGGCGAGGAGTTTTTGCTGCTGTGTCCAGATGGTGCCAGAGCGGGTGAACACGTACGCTGACCCAGGAATAGCCGCAGCATCATTTTTAGGTGCTCCGATAAGAGCGGTGTTTCCACTAAGGGAAACAGAAAGGCCAAACTCGTCATATGCTGCGCCGTCTGAGGCAAGAAGTTTTTGCTGCTGGGACCATGTAGTTCCAGTGCGGGTGAACACATACGCCGA
>JAFNFT010000053.1 GCA_017885605.1 Methanobacteriota archaeon
AAACAGAAGCATTGACACGGTTTTACTTGATAATAATTCATTCTTTAAAAACCTGTTCTTCATCTATTGTTTTTTTAATACATATGAATCGCTGCTCACAGTATCAGTTATTGTAAGTGTTCTACTGTCCTCTGAGAACTGATATGTATAGTTTGTTGGGGGAATTGCATCTGCCATTTCCATAGAAAGTATCCTATCATTCATATCCCATTTCCCGTTACTCAGAGAGAAATTAATTGCTCCGAATTTCACTTCTATTCTAAATGTATTATTGGAGGAAAACTCTATGACTGAGGGCAAATCCATCCATATCCCTTCAGTATTCCATGTTCCAACTAATTTTTCTTCATTTTTTAGAAACAGATTACTAATTTGATTACATCCACTTAATCCAGCGCAAACAAGAAGAGTAATAATTCCAATGATGACTAAATGTTTTCTCATATACCTTTGCATCCATACAATTACTTCCTTAAAAATATATCCTTTGAACCTCTTGTTTTTTGTGTGAATGAACGATAAAAGAATACGATAGGGATTTTTAGTATCCCTGGAGATGTCGTTGTTATTGCATGAATAATATTATTTTTTCTTCACGCTGTTATAGGTGATAAGTATTCCAATGAGTAGTAGTATTATGCCAAAGATTGCGAAAGGCTAGCCCCATACAAGTGGTGCTATCGTACTACCCGTAATTTCCCATGTTGCTTCTGGAAAACCTCCTAAAGCTGCGGATAATCCTATCACTGTAATGACTGTACTAGCGATTATGCAACCTTTACACACATCTAATCTTATGCGCATTTTTTTTCCTCCTCTAGCATTTTTTCCTCAAGTTGAATATCTGTTCTTCTCTAAAAACATATCCTGCGAAATGGGTACCAAGTGTTCAATTTCATCTAAAGGTGGTGATAAAATTACTTCTAAGGAAAGATTCGTAGAACTATATCCTTCTTTTTAATCTCGTTTTTTTCTTTTTTTTCGTCTATAGAATCTACTACAAGGACATAAATGATAATACCAGCACTCAGAAGGACAAAACCAAATAATTTAATGATATTACCCCAATTCATTGAAAATAAAATAGCCCCAAGAACAATAAAAATAATTCCGATTATTACTTCTACTTCCTTCATTTCCTTTCCAACATAATGTTCGAAAATGATTCTATATAAATTTATCCTGTGATAATGTCAAAGTAAAAAACATATCCTTAGAAATAGAAGTATTAACTCATGTTTTTGTGTGAATAAAAGAAAAAAAGAAAAAAAAAGTCTGAGAATTGATATTTTTCTACAACATCCAAGGGAACTGGTAAAACCAAGCCAGAAATCGTTATTCTTAACATTTGTTACAATAAGGACCGATAGATTTTTTATATATGATGTCAGATAGCAATGATAACGGAGGATAACTTATGAGAAATAAAATTATAGTCGTAGTAGTTTTTATGCTGTTGCTCATCTCAAGTACCGCTGTGGTTGTTGCATGGAATTTTAAGTCATACCAAAAACAAAATAATACCAATGAACCACTAGAAAGAGATTATCTTGAGTATGGTGATGCTCCTGAAGGGACAAATCATGTCGCGTACCCTGCGACCGGTGTGACTGGGGCGTTTCCTACCTGTATGGGGTGTGGACCTGCGTCATGGATTCAACACAACAACTTTGGAGCATGGTTCGGTCCCGCATATGATTTTGAAATGGAGGGGAATGCAGGATGGTGCCCTGGTGGCTTTCCACCCTACGACCAGGATGAGGGATATCAAGATGGTGACGCAGGACTGATCGTTCCGCAGCCTTTTACGATAGATGCTACGATGAATGTTGTTCCGTTTACAGGATGGGTTGGCACTGGTCTTGGAAATCCAGGTCAAATAGCGGTTTGGGGGGTAAATGTAGATATATGGGTGCATAACACGATGCCAGGGCACGATCCATATGTTCCTGGCTATGTTAATGTCTTAATGGATTGGAACCAAAATGGCGCATGGGGAGATCCCGGGGAACATGTGCTGGTGAACTTCGTCGTCCCGCCACTCTTCATCGGTCCTCTTTCTGCACTTGCTCCACCTAATTTTGTCATCGGACCAAACTCTGGGTATGTCTGGAGCCGATTCTCAATTACTGAACGTCCTGTGGTTTTCAATTGGAACGGTGAAGGCTCATTTGAAGACGGAGAAACAGAAGATTATCTCCTCCTTGTCAACGAGACTACTGAAGGAGGCTGGTACTATAAACCAGCATACACGAACTATGCTCCCCAGGGGATGCCTGATTTTAATCAGACGCANNGTGGGTGGTGCAGTCAGTTTCGGAGCGGTTATCGTCGCACCAGGACCTAATTGCGCCTTAAACTCGATCCCCGCAGGGGATGATGTCGCAAAATGGGCGTTCTGTGGGCCAGTGGCGGTCGCGAATTGTTTCTGGTGGTTTGACTCAAAATTTGATGACTCCAATGGGTACCCGGGTGATGGTGTTGACAACTTCTCGCTTGTGCAGAAATATAGTGTCACTGATGATCATCTGAAAACGAATGTACCGCTTTTGATACAGGACCTTGCTGCAAAGATGAACACCACAACGAAAGGAACTACGAACATCACCGATATGAAGAATGCGATACAAACCTGGCTTATCAACAAAGGATTGTCCCCGGTGTTCACAGTGAATAAGTACTTTGCCCCAAACTTTTCGTTCATCGAAGATGAAATCGAACGATGTCAAGATGTGATTCTCTTACTTGGTTTCTATAATGCGACCGGAAAGCTTGTCGATCAGATGCAGATGCTCCAAAACTCAAATGATAATCTCCAACCACAGAACTGGTGGGATTACCAAAGTTTCGTCCCAAGTGTCAATAAACTAGATGCGATAAACATCTCCCTTGTCAGTAATGGGCCACCTTGTGATGTGCAAATCAATGTGTACAACACACCTGCTGGTGCTCCCATTGGAACATCTATCATGAACCCTGGTGTTCTTGCGGTTCCCACGTGGGTTCAGTTCCATTTTCCCTCAACTATTCCCCTGAACATCGGTAGTACCTATTATTTTGATGTACGGGAGGTCCCCACACCTGATGCATATCATTATGAATGGTTCTTCTTTTCATCAAGTAACAACTACCCACCTGGTCAAGGATGGATGAATAGTGCCGTGTTTAACTATGATTGGACGTTCCGAACAGAATACTATCCGGAGACGTCACGCCTAAAGGGGCATTTCGTCACTTGTGCTGGGGTCAACTCGAATCTGTCGAAAATCGCTATCAGCGACCCAGAGTTAAATATTCAAAACCCAGCTGGAGACCATAATGATGCAGCAAATGTTTCTCATGATATCTATAGTGTTGGTTACGGTTCTCCAGTCTCAATACTTCCTTACCAATGGTGGTTACAGAATTATTCGTCGGTGTATAATTACGCGATTGTAGAGCAGGCAGTCATCGTCTGTCCGCGTTCCTATAATTACCCACCAGTGTTTGGAACACCCAGTCCCGCCAACGGCTCAACAAATAATCCTCGAAGTTTCACCTGGAGCATTCCGATCAATGACCCGGAAGGGAATCAATTCTCATGGACGATTCAATGCAGCAATGGACAGACAAACAGTGGGACTGCTGCAACCAATGGGACGAAAACACTTGCGATCTCCGGTCTTGCGTATGCGACGACCTATAAGGTCTGGGTGAATGCGACCGATCCTCCCGCAGGCAGCGGGATCTATAATAGAAAATGGTATACGTTTACGACAAAGACAAGTCTTCCACCAGTGTTCGGCGTGCCCTCTCCTTCGAATGGTTCTACGAATAATCCGCTAAGCTTTAGCTGGAGCATCCCGATTAGCGACCCTGAGGGGGATACGTTTTCGTGGAGTATCCAATGCAGTAATGGACAATCCAATAGTGCAACTGGTGCGACGAATGGGACGAAATCCCTCAGTCTTTCGGGTCTTTCGTATTCTACAACGTACAAGGTCTGGGTGAATGCGACCGATCC
>JAFNFT010000054.1 GCA_017885605.1 Methanobacteriota archaeon
TCCTTAGTTTTTGAAGAATGGTTTTTTTAAGAGGAGGCGAATAGTAACCCTTAATTAGATTTCGACGTCCCACGATAAAAGGACTCATATGACTGGATATCACATCAAAGTATCTAAAATGTTTCGCCAGTGAAAAGTTAATGTATTTCCGTTTGATGTTGAAAAGTGATGAAGTACGATGTGATCCTCCTGCGATATGGTGAGCTTTCACTAAAGAGCACCTATGTTCGAAAGTATTTTGAAACAATCCTTGTACGGAATATAAAAAATGCTTTCATTGTGAAAGCATTTTTTATATTCCGAACAAGGATTGTTTCGAAATACTTACGTACATACGTGCTCTTCAGTGAAAGTTCACCATAGCGCAGGATGATCACATCGTAGTTCATCAGTTTTCAACATCAAACTGAAATACATTAACTTTTCACTGTCGAAACATTTTAGATACTTTGATGCGATATCCAGTCGTATGAGCCCTTTTATTGTGGGACGTAGAAATCTGGTTAAGGGTTTCTATACACCGCCTCTTAGAAAAACCATCCTTCAAAAACTAAGGATTGGAAAAACATTTTATGTGCTTTTAGTATTCGTTCCTATTAGTTTTTTATTATATTTTTTCACCAAGGACGACACAGTCATTTTTATCACATCGGTGTTGGCTATTGTTCCTCTCGCTCGAATCATGGGTTATTCCACAAAAGAAATTTCATTGCAGACAAATCCGACCGTAAGTGGTCTTTTTTCAGCCACCTTTGGCAATGCAATAGAGTTGATTATCGCGGTTCTCGCCTTGAACGCTGGTTTAATACAGGTCGTCCAAGCGTCCATAATCGGAAGTATTATTGGGAATATTTTACTTCTGGTCGGGGTGAGTATTTTTACTGGTGGTTTACGCTATAAGAATCAGCGGTTCAATAATGAGACCATCGCGGTNNGTGACACCAAAGAGTCCGCAGATATTGCTTCTCAGCAGCGCTGTTGCCATCGTCATGGCATTCATTTATATAGCTGGGCTAGTCTTTTCATTACGGACTCATAAAGATCTTTTTGACGCCAGTGATGAGATAAAAGAAACCAGAGAAAAACCGACTATGAGCCGTCGTCTCGCCGCGTTAATCCTTTTTTTTACGTTTCTTGTAGTTACCTTTGAATCCGAAATTCTTGTGGGAACAATTGAACATGCAGCACTAGCGATTGGTCTGTCACAGGCGTTTATCGGCCTTGTGGTCATTGCGATTATCACGAATATCGCTGAGATATCTACCGCCGTTCATTTTTCTGTGAAAAATAAGCTTGACGTTTCTATCGAGATTGGACTAAGCAGCGCCATACAGATAGCGCTGTTCGTCGTTCCTATCCTGATGCTTGTCAGTCAGGTTTTTAATTTTGGTTTCACCCTTGTGTTTACTCCCTTTGAAATCCTTGCGGTGATCCTGGCTGTCTTAATTGTGAACTATCTCTCTGCTGATGGAAGATGCAACTGGTTAGAAGGAGCACAGTTGATTAGTGTGTACTCCATCATAGCGATCGCGTTCTTTTTCGTCGTATAGATGAATTCTGTGATCTACCATTCTTCGTGAAAGGTCTGTTCGACGTTTTTTATTAATTGGGGTGCAGAAAAGGAGATATTCATTGGTGTCAAGGAGATTTTTCCTTCGTTTAATGCTTTGAGATCAGATTGTTCTTCGATGTTTTTAAATTGTATCGGGGGCGTCCGATGAACAAATTTATTTCCCTTTTTATGAAACAGTCTCCCATATCGTGTGCTAAAGAGTGATGTAATCTCTAGATGAGTGGTCACGGTAGCTTCAAAAGGGATGTTGAGGGAAAAAAGATCGACATCACGGAACGCTTTATTCATAATGATGGTGGTCACTTTTGCTGTGATTTTCACTGCGTTTTCAAAGAGCATGTTGTTTTTTGGTGTATAAAAATCTGTTTTTTTATCACGGAGAGTAACAGGGATGGAGAGTGATGATGCAAGGGAGCGTACTCCATCGATTGATCCTTCAATTGCTGCTCCGATCGTCCCGGAACTCAGTGTTCTGGCTTTTCCGATGTTCAGTCCGATATTTATCCCTGAGATAATCATTTTTGGTCGTATGGTAACTATGTCGTATAACCCTATTTGTACACAATCCGCGGGAGTTCCATTCAGAAGGAACATCTCGATGCCATCGTAGGTTATTTTCTTTATTTTCAGCTCCTTTTTCGTGGTAATCGCCTTCCCGATCCAACTTCGTCCACGGTCAGGGACAACAGCGGTCACGGAATATATTTTTGAAAGCTCCTTTACCAGCGTTACAAACCCTGCTGATTTGTAGCCGTCATCGTTCGTCACAAGGAGGTCGGTCATCGGCAACGGAAAAAGCAGACGCTTAATGAACCTTTCCGGTGGAAACGGAGCTTGTTGTACATTTAAATAGGAGCATTCTATGAGAGACTAAAGTATGATTACAAAGTCAGGAAATGATCTGGATGTCATCCTTATCACAGGGGAGTATTATGATGATCATCCGCTCTCACCGGTCGGTATCATCGCAAAAGTACTTGATGCGAAAGGATACCGGGTTGGTATCATAGAAAAACCGGAGATGCCGGAGCACTACACAAAGCTAGGAACGCCTCGTCTTTGTTTTGGTGTGACCTCTGGTTCTATTGACAGTATGGTTCATAACTATACTCCCTTAAAACATAAACGAATAGAGGATAAATACAGCGATGCGACAAAACTACCTGACCGTGCTGTTATCTATTATTGTAATAAACTGAAGCAATACTTTAAATCCAGCGTGATTGTGATTGGTGGCATAGAGGCGTCCTTACGACGTTTCGCTCATTATGATTATTGGGATAATTCGATACGACGCAGTATCTTGCTTGATTCACGGGCAAATATCCTTGTCTATGGGAATGGGGAGAAACAGATTATTGAGATTGCTGAACGGTTAAAACAAGGAAAAGATCTTGTTGGAATACAAGGAACATGCATTCTTCAAAAAAACCTTGATTCGAGCTTTGAACTTCTTCCCTCTTTTAAGGAAGCTGCGGAGGATAAACAGAAATTCTGTGCGATGCAGATGAAGTTTTCAAATGACAAAAACCTCGCGCAGGAGTATACGAACAGTTACGTGGTGCAGTACAAATACCCCGACTATACGACGAAGGATCTGGATTGGATCTATTCATTGGATTATTCAAGGAAACTGCACCCGAAATCCTTGTTAAAAATGGGGAAGTTTTCAGTGGTGATCCATAGAGGATGTATCGGGGCATGTAATTTTTGTTCTCTTTCGCTTCATCAGGGGAATCGTATTATTTCACGGTCTGAGACAAACATCCTTGAAGAAATCAGACGATTGACAACATACCCTGGATTCAAAGGATACATCGATGATTTTGTAGGTCCCTCTTCAAACATGTATGCCATGGTCTGCACCCGTCCACGATCAACTCTCTCATGTTCAGACTCCTGTATCCATTGCCCGCAGTTGGATAAAACCCATCGGCGACTCATCTCATTGTTACGGAAAGCTCGCCAAATACAAGGGGTGAAAAAAATTTTTATCCGCAGTGGCATCCGCTATGATTTAGCTATGGAAAGCAGGGAGTACATCAAAGAGATCTCTGAGCATCATATCTCCGGTTGTCTGAAGATCGCCCCTGAGCATTTTTCAAACAATGTCGTCAGTTTAATGGGTAAGGATAACAGGCGATTCGACGAGTTTTCGACGTACTTCACTGCGATAAATCAACAGAAAAAACAAGCTTTACGCTACTATTTTATGATTGGTCACCCTGGTGATTCTGTCCGTGATGTATTATCCTTGTATGACACCATAAAAAAAAGACATCTGGAGAACATTGAACAGTTCCAACTGTTTACCCCGACCCCGATGACGATATCCTCCTGTATGTACTGGACGGGATACAATCCTTTCACTGGGCGAAAGATCAATGTGGTCTATGATTATCATACCAAGAAAAAATTGAAAAGAATCATGCTCAATCTCCCTTTGAAGAAATCAGCAGAAGAAGACTAAACATTCTCGGACGGGTTCCTTCTTAGATCTTCTGTTTCATTTTCTGTGCGATATCTTTCTCGAGGCATTCTTTACAGCGTTCTTTATCACTTGGTCGTTGTTCACTGATTTCCCAATCAGGGTTGGTCCGTACATAGACAGGGACGGCTTTACACTGAAGATGCCAATGATAAAAAGTGCCGTTTTTCTTCCAATAGTACGACATTCTCCATTCCTCCTTTCCTTGTTATGATATTCTTTTTCTGTATTTAACTTTTTTTTCTCATAAAATCTATGAGTTAATATACATCACTGGCGATATGGTATCTGATGAGGTGAGAATCCATGGATCAAAAACAGGTGTTGGAGCGATGGTTAAGACAGCTGAAGAAAAACGAGATCAGCCCTGATGCGGTTGGTCTTGGTCCTGATAAGGAGAAAGCATTACGGTTTATCCGTGAAGAGCTCGAAAAAATTGAGGCGATGGAGAAAAAACAGGCTCCATCCAATCAATAAAAAAGGACGTTATTCGTACCGGAGGGCAACTACTGGGTCCATTTTTGCTGCTTTCCGTGCAGGAAGCACCCCTGCAGCGATACCGATTAAGATACCGACCACACTTGCTATGAGAAACCATTCTGGAGCATAGGATAATTGAATTGAACCGGTGCTAAATGCTCCCCCGAGATTTTGTATGCTATTGTTTAAGAGGTCAACGACAAACCAGCTTCCACTTGCACCAAGGATACATCCCGCGACACCGCCTAAGAGTCCGATGACCATGGATTGATACAAGAATAACTGCAGGATATCCCGTCGTTTCGCCCCTACAGCCATCATGGTACCAATCTCCCTGGTTCTTTCGGTAACCGTTGCAAACATGATATTCGCGATCCCAACCCCGCCAATAAGCAGGGATATGAGTGCGATCGCTGTGATATACGTTCTGATGACACTCATGATTTTATCGACTCGATCAAGGATGTACTGTTGGGTGATTACGACAAAATCAGAGTTCTCATCTATATACTGACTTGCATCAGATCCTGTGCCATTCAGGTAACTTAATATTTCATCTTGTGCTTCTTGGACTTGTTTTGTGTCCTTTGCTTCGGCAAGAAGGATCGTGTAGGCGACCACACGTTTTAAGATGGAACCAGCATTTGATCCAAAATAACTTGAATAATATGGTTTGGCCGGGCAGATAATCCCTGGTGTTGAAAGCGTGTTAAACATACTAACAGTCGAACTTTGTTTTAGAATTCCAACGACTTTTGCCTCAAGGGTTTTTCCATCGACTCGACGCAAATAGATTGTATCACCGACTTTCAATGGTTTGTCTTTCCCGAACACCTCAGCGACGTTTTTGCTAATCACAACCTCGTTTTTTCCTTCTTGGAACATGGTGCCTTCTTCTAATTCCATGTTCAGAATTTCAAGGATCGACTCTGTACTTGCGTACATAGTTTCTCCGGGTCTGGACTCCCATTTGAGGAACCCGTCTCGTTTTAAGATTTTAATAACAGGAACGACGCCAATAGGTGCCACTGTTTTTATCGATGGTAAACGCTGGATGTTTTCTACATCATTGGTTGTGAATACGACGGACCGGATCGATAGCTGTGGTACCGCTCCGCCAGTCCCCATTCCGATGACCATCCCGGTTGGATTGAAGAGATTCCATTGTTCTGCAATAAAAGTACTAACGGAGTTTCCGGCGGTTGTGACCATGATTACCGCGGCAACACCGATGATGACCCCGATGAGTGTGAGAAACGTCCGTATTTTATAGGACTTCATGGTATCAAGAGCCATCGAAAAGATATCTCGTATCATGTATCCT
>JAFNFT010000055.1:0-23424 GCA_017885605.1 Methanobacteriota archaeon
AAACCGTGTTAATACTTCTGTTCTAAAGATATACTTTTATAGCAGAACCCAAACCTTGTCATTTGAGCGAAAAATTAACGCAGATAATGTCGAAAGCAATTTTCATACAAAAATTTATATTCTATTGAGGAATATTAAAATCAGGAATAGTATGAAGAAAAAACGTTATAAAAACCGAATAATCATAATCGGAATCCTCATCTTTTTCTGCAACCTTGCACTCACCCCAGTATTTCAAGCAACCAACCAACTACTGCCGCCACAGAATATCGACATGAACCTGGAACAAACAATCTTCAGGAGAATGTCGATACGAGAATTTACTAATGAGACTATCACCGATGAGCAACTCGCTACCATTCTTTGGAACGCAGCGGGAATCAGACAAGATGGAAACCGCACCATTGCAAGCATCAACAGTACGTTCGCAAGCGTTATTTACGTCCTGAAAGAAGACGCAGCCTACACCTACAACCCAGTTAACCACTCACTCGATCTCTATAAACCGGGAGACTGGCGAGATACGGTTGGTTACCAATATCCAGGCGCGCCCCTAGTCCTTGGCCTCTGCTATAACACAACATTTGCAAACCAAAACAACGCCGCAGCCGAGATAGGAGAAATATGCCAGAACATCGCATTTACCGTCGATGCACTTGACCTCGGAGCCGTTGTCACTGGGGGTCTTCCTCCAGCAATAGACAAAATGGGTATCCCAGAAGACCAAACAGGACTTATCATCATGCCACTCGGGCACCCGCTTCATCCTTATAATTTTATATACAGACCACTCTGGTTCTCACTCCTCCCCAAAGTCACAGAAACATCAATGAACCTAACCGCCGCACTTCAACAACGAACAGAGACAACCTACTTCCAAGGCACCATCACACGACAAGAACTCAGCCAACTTACCTGGTCATCCTACGGATTCTCCTATGATGTTGATAAAAGTGAACAAGACCTCAACTCAATAATACGACATCGAACCGTCCCAAGCGCACACGCGTACTACCCACTAGAAATCTACGCGGTCACCGCCTCAGGGATCTATAAGTATCAGCCGAACCTCCTAACGATGTTCAGCGATTACTCTGCCGACTTCATTGGACTACCTATTATGACATTTTTACATAAAATTAGATCAGACGACAACCGAGCCCAGATCGCAGCTACATCATCACTTCCCGCTATTTCGTCTGCTCCTCTTTCCATCATCACGGTATTAAACTGGAATAAAACCAAAAATGCTGGCCAACAATACCTTCCATTCTGGTACTTCGAAGCAGGAGCTGCAACCCAAAACATCATGCTAGAAGCCACCACCTTAGGATTCTACAGTAACATCGCCCTTCCAACAGACAGTACAATATTGTTATCCCTACTAAAACTCAACGATGGATATACACCACTTCTCATCGTCCCTGTAAGCAAATAAAAAAAACTATTATCTCACTGACACCTTTTTTTCTTTTTTTATATCATTTGATTCGCACAAAATCCATCGAGTCTTAAAACCGTGTCAAATTATCTATTGTGAATTTTTATCGTTTCCATACATTTAAATAATTTGGAGATTACTTTTATATAACAACAAAAATATATGATTATTGATCAGACTTTGGTGAATCGTATGAAGAAGCAACTCATCAGTGTTATAATCGTATGTGTGTTTCTTGGAGTAGCTGTTCATGGTATTATAATAAATGTGGCTCTTGCAGAAACCACTTCCGTTAAAGAAGACCACCAACAAATAACCTCTGATTTTCTCTTTAACACCTACATACGAACACTCATGCGTCTCGCACATAAACCATCCATTGCCACTTGCATCATTTATGATAATGATGTTATCTGGTCAAATGCTTATGGATACTACGATATCGAAAATAAAAAAGAAGCAACAACACAGACGTTATATCTTCAAGCATCTGTATCAAAAACAATAACAGCCACCGCATTGATGCAGTTGTATGAACAAGGGCTTTTCGACCTCGATGATGATGTCAATGATTATCTCCCGTTCAGTCTGAGAAACCCTAATTATCCTGACATCCCAATAACAATTAAAATGATCCTATCACACCGGTCAAGTCTTGCCGATGATAATCTCTACTGGACCTGTCTTTCATACCTGCCTGGAGATCCCGACGTAGAAGGATTTCCGTATCCGTGGTTGGAAGAATATTTAACACCAGGTGGTAGTGCCTATAGCTCATCCACATGGTCTCTGGATAAGCCAGGTGAACAATACTATTATGCTAATATCGGGTTTTCAATTGTAGCATATCTTGTGGAATTACTGTCGCATGAGGATTTCAATGAATACTGTAAAGAACATATCTTCCAACCGTTACAGATGAACACGACAGGTTTTCGCCTAAGGGATCTTAACATCGATAATATTGCGGTTCCTTACGAATTCAAAAATGGTGGGTATTTCAGACACCCGCAGTATGGGATACACGTGCTGTATCCTGCAATCACCTTACGGACATCGATTGAAGAATACTCCCATTTCATCATTGCCCATATGAATGGTGGAGTATGGAATGGAGTTAGAATCCTTAATAAATCCACCGTGGAGCTCATGCATTCAGCGCATTTCTCACCTAACGACAAATATAACTATGGATTGGGATGGGAGATTACAAACAAACCTTTAAAGAAAACCTATGGGCATAGCGGCGGGTATGTTGGTGCCCTTAATCTTGTCACGATTGTTCCAGCTGACAACACAGCAGTCATCCTCTTTTCAAATGCACTTGACTCCGAATTACATTCAACACGAATAGAATGGAAAGCAATCAGTGCCATAGACAATGCTCTGTTCTTAAAAGCAAAGAGGATTGTATCCTAATGAAATCGGTATTAAGGAAATAAAAAAAGAAATGAAAGAAATGATTATTTTACCATTTGATTCGCACTAAAACATGAATCTTAAAACCGTGTTGATTCTACATAAAATTTTGGAGTTTATGTGAAACTTTTTGTGGCAACGTGGAGAAAATCATATAGAGGACGTAGAACCAGCATCAATAAAACATTGTACCAGTTGGCGACAAGCTGACCAAAGCAACAGATCGATTGAATATGAAAATTGATGAGCTAAAAGGACAACCCAGACGTACCTGGCAGGGGCTCTGCAAAGGACGTTAGACTTTAATAATCATCTTGTTTTTCAGACCAAGAATGAAAAAGGACTTACCAAAAATTCTCATGTTATTATTCATTTTACTCGTTATCCTGATTATTATTTTAGGAGGTATTCTTTTGTATGTAATAATTACCATTGTCAATAAACCTCCAACAAGTAATACCGTTGATACTGTCTCCATCGCATCATGGAACCTGCAAAATTTCGGTCCTATAAAAGCAGCTAATGAGACTCTCCTGAATTTCTATGCGAATAAACTAGACGATTATGATTTGTTTATAATCCAAGAAATAAAGGATCCCACTACAGAGGCTGTAGAATCCTTGGCTAAAAAACTCCCTCGTTATAATTATGTAATCAGTAAACTCGCAGGACAGGGCACCAGCAAGGAGCAATACGCTATCTTTTACAAAAAAGAACTAGTATTGTTAAGTACTAAGGACTGGACGGAAAACGAACAGGACAACTTTGAGAGACCACCATTAGAAGCAACATTCAAAGTCAAGAACTGGACATTTACTCTGTATACTATTCATATCAAAGTAGGCAATGTACCACAAGAGCTTTCCAATCTCGAAAACCTAATAGGAACACCAACTCAAGATACGATACTCCTTGGTGATTTGAATGCTGATGGAGACAACTACTATAATGGTGTTATCCATAATTTTCTTGGGTGGCACTGGTTGATTACCAGTGGTATGGATACCACGGTAGCCAAAAGCAGTAATGCCTACGACCGTATCATTATTAATGATGCTACTAAGAATAACTTCATAAAGGTCGGTATCATGAATGATGTAACTGTCAGTCAGAGCGACCATTATCTCGTGTATGCAGTGTTTAACCCTAATGAAAATTAATCAATTTTTTTACAGCTAAAAAAGGTGTTTTAAGGGCATGTTATGAAGGTATAAATAGTTATAAAAATATGAAGACAAGGGAAGGGAATTATGCTACAGAACTGCCTGTTAGAGGTTGTTTTTCGTCCTATTTTTCCATGACCTTGGTTCGATTAATGATTAAAACGAAATGTTTATGCATATAATGAATATAAACAGCTAAAAATATATGAAGATGTACCATGGGGTAATTAGATAAATTACTTGGAAAGACAGGCAATATTAATCTATCAGGATTAGAGTTAGGAAAAATAGATGAATTAGTAAAAATGCTAGGAGACAATAAGAGTAATGTTGATTTTTCGGCAGATAAATTAACTGGTTTTCAAGATCTAATCAGTAAATATCTTAAATCTGGCAAAGCAAACAACGAGATTGTTGAACAATTAAAAAATGGGTTAATTCAACGATTTAAGGGCAGTAAAAAATCTTCTGTTGGTATAGCTTCTGATGCACAAAATATACAGAATGGAATAGTGGATAATATATTGAATGAATTGAATAAATGGTTAAGTAAAAATAAGTAAAAAATCAATTATTTAATTTCTTAATCCTGCCAATATGAAATGAACATCAAATTTCGACAGGAATATAGAAAATAAAAAAAGGTTTATTCTTCCAGATCTTTTCCCATGTTTTTATTTTATTTATTTAGTTCTACAATCTTTGGTTTTAGTACATTCTTTTTAACACTCTGAATCCCGTCCAGGCAGGACTTCTTTTTGCGGTATCCTTCGCTGACAGCGATGATTTCACCATTGGGGGCTTTGAGTCTAAAACGATATTCACCAGCTTTATCTTTAAAGACTTCAAATTTTCCGGTTTTGATTGGTTTCTTTTTAGCTGGTTTATTACGCATAGGTGTTGGTTTAGTATACACAGGTGTTGGTCTGCTATACAAAGTTACTTCATACACTATATCCATATATATCCTATATTATTGTATATTATTATTGATATATAAAGAAATCGATTTTGAAATTCATCGATAATTGAAACCCAATCATGAACTGTAGCGTTCAAAGGATACGTTTTTATAGAAGCAATGTTATAATATTATACGACGAAGGATAAGGGAAAACATGGATGACGGTATTAGTGCGATAATTCTCATAATATCAGTCCTTTTAATATCTCTATTTTTTTTCGTCTATTTAATAGAAGAACTTATTGTGGTTTTCCTCCTCATAGCAATCGTTTTAATATTTCTCCTTATTTACACATGTGTAATGGTGATTACAACCAAATGGGATAAATATAGAGCAACGAAAGAATGGAATAAAGTGGAAGAAATAAAAAAAATACAACCACCCACTGTTGATCTTCTCCTACAAGAACAAAAACAACACGAGTCTTAATGAAAAACTGGTTCTAATCCATCTGATATGAAATTTATCTTTTCCAAACATTTAAATAAACACAGAGGTTATTAATCCGTAACCTGTTTTTACAGGGGAGGAATACAAAATGCGTACCGCGGTAAAGACCAAAGGGTTTGTTTTAGGAATAATTCTTTTTGTTATCGGGGCAGGTGTTGCATCCGCAGACAACAGTGGATCTTCTTTCAAGTCTCAAATGCTGTATCGTGGAAACACGTTGTATGTTGGTGGAGATGAACCAGGAAATTATACACACATACAAGATGCTATTGATGACGCTACTGACGGAGATACTATTATTGTGTATTCTGGGATATATTACGAGGATCAAGTTACCATAAACAAAGCACTCAGTATTCAAGGAGCTGAATGGGCGACAACGATCATCGATGGAAGCGATGCCCAACTGACCAATGAAGGTCTAATCAGAATCATCGCAAACGGTGATGTATCTTTCCAGGGATTTACGATACGAAATGCAGGCGGACCATCGGGGTACGGGGGTGGTGATAATAAGCTGAATATGGGGATTGTTGCCTCTTGCAATTCTCCTGATATAACCTACACTATCACTGCGAATAAGATTATTGGAACACAGAATCCGAATGATGATTATGATTGGGGGTTTTACGCAATCAGCGGCGGAAAAGAAAACATCATTTTTACAGATAACATCGTCACTCAGACCTGTTGTAACAATATAGTTATTGAGAAAACAACGGGATCTACCGATATTTGTTCTAACCTGCTTGATGCCGGATGTTGGGGGATTGACCCGATCTACTATATGACATATGATGGAGTAGATATCACAACGTTACAGATGGTACGCAACAACACCATTGATGTCGGTACCGGTATTAACCCTGGTGGACCATCGAATAATAAGGTCACCGGTATTGGTTTTTCAAGCGCATATTTAGGGTGTACCGGGGTTCCGGATAGCGGAAAATACACGAACATCGTTATCAGCGGGAACAGTATCAACAATGTAAAGGAATGGAGGAGGGGAATCGCGTTAGATAATTTCGCATGGGGCGATGGAGCTGAAGGGGAGATTCTCAATGCGGTTATTAAAAACAACATGATTAACGGAGTTTCAACAACACCAACAAGTTTTGGTATCCGCCTCTCAGGTCTTGTCACAAACACGTGTCTCCAAGATAATGAAATCACGAATTGTGACATGAGTTTCTGGGGAAGAACCGGATATTATGGTGAGAGTACAGCCTACCCCGAGGCAACACAGGTTCATTTCAACAGATTCCAGGATAATGCACAAGGATTCATCTGGGAAGGAGCCACAATCCTGAATGCTGAACACAACTGGTGGGGCGACCCGTCAGGTCCGCGACACCCTGATAATCCCGGAGGGACAGGTGATAATGTGAGTGGTGCAGTTGATTTTACACCATGGTTGTTCTACTATGGACCTGAAACCTCGCTTCCTGTGGTCAATATCACCTCACCGGTAAAAGGATATATCAATATCAATGTGCTCGGTTTCATTGTTCTGAAGTTAAAATGTTTTACGACGGTGGCGATTGGAAAAATCAAGGTCGTTGCCAACGCAACAGATAATCAATCTGGTATCCAGAGGGTTGAATTTTACGTCGATGATCAGCTCAAAGGAACAGATACTTCAGCACCGTACAATTGGACCTGGACTGATCGAGGGCTCTTTTTCCCCTATACGCTCAAGGCTGTCGCGTATGATTACTATGGGAATCAAAACGCCGATGTCATGAAGGTGTGGAAGATAGCCTAGAATAAGTACCGGCATCAGACTGTACGAATCCTGGGAATCACCACACTAGTGCATCACCGAGAAATGAAACACCAAAGGAGATGAGAATGACACCAAACAGGCCGATAAACATACGATACCATTGTGACCCAAGCATATTGACGCCTTTTTTCGCAAAATAGGAAACAGCAATCAACCAGACGTAATCCATCCAGACATGACACAGAAACATAAAAATCACACCAGTAAGTGCGGCAAACTCAAGTGCGAGTAATATCAAATTTGATCCAACCGTCAACTACCATACAATGAAATAGGGATTCAGCGCGGTAAAGAGGATACCGATGAAGAAGAGACGATGCGATGGTACGACCTGCTTTTGTTCTATTTTCTTTTTTTTCAGTGAACTGATGATTTGATACATCCCCAAGAGAATGAGTACTATGCCACCAAGAACACCGATACTAGTTCGAATAAACACTTCATTTCTCACTGTGAGAAGACCAAAAGCGAGAATCATGATGAGTGAAAACTCAACAAGGGTATGTGATATGGAAAAAATCAAGCCACTGCGGGCACCAACTTTTGCTCCTTGAGTAATAGTTTGAAAGAATAACGGTCCAGGTGCTAACGCACCAGACGCTGTAAGAAGAATCACGGTCAGGATAAAACCGAGGATATCCATATGCGATGTACGTACCAAAATGGTCTTTATGAAACCTCGTTCTCCTGTAAAAAAATTATCAAAATACAGATAAAACTGAGCAATTTCTATTCAATTATCTACCTATTATATTGAGATTTAGAGAAAATAACATATTTTTATGGTGAGATTAAAATATCAAGAACCTCAGTTAGCAGATATTTTAATTACAAGAAAAGATGTAGGGTGTTCATCTATGGAAGAAAAAGTAGCGGCACATGTCATTACAAAATACCTCAAGAAAGGAAACATGGCACGTTGTTTACGCGATATCCTTCCTTCTGCGAATCTGTCAAGAAAACAACGAGAAGACATCGCAGACCTCGTTCATACGGTGGTCCGATGGAAACATCTCTTTGAACATATCATTGAGATCCAGGGTCTTGCATCTTCTGCAGAAACCTATGTAAAGCTTGGTATGGACGGTACACAGGCAGATGCGGCTTTGTATCCCTTTGAATACCGTTATTCCTGTTCCCCTTATGTTGCTGGTATCCTTAAGGATCATGGGGACTGGGCTGAATATCTCAATGAAACACCACCGACGACCCTCTGCGTTAACTTCAATAAAACGACAACTGATGAGGTCATTTCCATGCTCCAGCAGGAGTCTCTTGCGGCTGAGCGTTCTGTTCTCCAAACCGCTCTTCTGACCACCTCGATTAGTAAATACTCAAAAGTCATTCAGGAGCGCTACGCGCATGTCCAAGATGAAAACAGTCAGCTTGTCTCCTTTCTTGCTTCATTTCTAGGTAACACTCTTTTTGATTTTTGTGCGGGAAGCGGTGGGAAAAGTCTTTCGATTGCATCGATGACAAAAAATAAAAAGAAACTTCATGCGTATGAGATAAACGCCACAAAACGAACAATATTGAAACAACGATGCAGCGAATACAATGCCAACGTTATCGTCGAGGAGAGTCTGCCGAAAAGGAAATTTGATCTGGTGTTGGTCGATGCTCCGTGTACCGGTCTTGGTGCTGCGCGAAGAAATCCAGAAGCAAAATATATCGACGGTGCGGGGAATTTCCCACAAACACAAGTCTCCCTTCTCAAACAGGCAGAAGCGAACGTGAAACCTGGTGGTTTGCTCTTCTACGCGGTCTGCACGATAACACCTGAAGAGACATCTAATGTCATTGAGGAATTTTTAAATGAGAATAGTTTTTCTCTCCTGCAACTTGAGGACATTCCATATAACAAGTATCTGCTGAAAAATGCCAATGGCTTTGTCACTGGTCTTCCTCGTGGTGACTTGTTTTTCATCTCTGTGTTGAAACAACCATTGTAACAGACAAAGAATAAAAGCGAGGAAGGAGGGGAAAAAATATGAAGAAGAAACATGAGAATACTGTTTTTCCCTTCCTCACCAGATACTTCTTTCTTTGTTCTGGTATTTAAATCTGTGTTGACAGAATGCTAATACGTCAATCTGATTTCTGATGTCACATCTTGTACATGACAAGCCCAGAGAGCATCTTTGGCAGGAAGTACGTCGACTTTTGAGGCATATGTTCACTTGCGTCTGCGATCGCTTTTAATTGATCTATTTTTGTCGCGTTGATAAGGAACGAGAAATCATATTTGCCTTCGTCAACTTGTTGGATTGCCTCTGCGTCGACTCGTGTGTATTTCACATGGTCCTCAAGGTTCTTTTCAGTAACGCCAAGGAGTTCTTCCAGTATGAGTTTATGCAGGATAGAGACATCTAGAGTCCTCCAGGTTTTGGAATGGTCGCTTGCTCGCACATCCATGACCTGTTCATCTTTGAGTGTTAAGATATAATACATCCCTTTTGTGTATAAGGCAAGCTTGTGTTTGTCCTCTGTTTTGATCTCATTCATGATTTTTTTGCCTATTTTTTGATAATCTTTCTTTGTGTCAGTAATCAATTTTTTTTCGACGATGAAGTATCGTTCAAGTTTTTTACCAAGATCATCAAAATTTCCGTGAGGCATCTTTATGAAACGATGTGTCGGCAGGATGGAGAGCCCAGAGTCAAACATGTTGCAGAGGACCACCATGATGTAGTTGAAGGGGGCGTTTGGATCTTTGTTCCCTGTTTGTTCTCGTTTCTCTGCTGCGTAATTAATGGAGGTCTGATAGCGATGGTGTCCATCTGCGATGAAGAGGATTTTCTTTTCAAGTTCATCAAGGATCACTTGTACTGCTTCTGGGTTATCAAGACGCCAGAGCTGATGGGTGAAGCCGTCATAACCTTTCACTTTGATGAGCGGTGTATCAATGGCAGCGTCCATTGTTTTTCGGATGCTATCGTTTTGATCCATGTACATGAGTTGGATGGGCTCAAGGTTCGCATAGCAGGTTCTCATCAGGTTCAAACGATCAGCTTTTGGTTTTGCAAGTGTCTTTTCATGGGCTTTTACTGTTTTGTACTCAGGGTCAAGCTTTAGCAGAACAAAAAAACCGTTCATTTGTTTTTTTTCTTTGTTCACCGTGTAATCCACTTTATAGGGAAATATTGCAGGGGTCTGTGAAGGAATCAAGACTCCTTGTTGCTGCCAGGCGTCAAATAATTGCTTCGCTCTTGTGTATCTGTTTTTTGTATCGGTATCATCTGGAAGGATTTTTCCTAAAATGAGTTTGACGAAATTGTATTCATTCTTGTTGTAGAGTTCGTTTTGCATCGGTTCAGAGATGATGTCATAGGGTGGCGACATCACATCGTCAAGTTTTTTTATTTTCTCCTTGTTATAGATCATTCCTTTGAATGGGGCAATTTCAACCATACGAAACAAGCCTCCTACGTAGTTTTGATTCCGGTATCTTCTTGGTTATTAAATATGTTGTGAAAAGAAATCAATCAAAGCATGATTCTTTCGTTTGCTCGAGTGTATGTGCCAACTATTGTTATATCGGTAATTATATATATTAGATAGAAACATTTAAATGAACAAGGAGAATTACTTTATGAATAGAATAATTGTTCGTAGGAGGAATTATGATGAAAAATAAATTAACAGCGAAAAGTATGATTGTCAGTATTGTCATACTCTGTATTGGAGCAAGTAGCGTAACCGCATATAACATACAACCATCTCTAAACCCTCAACCGATGGGTCGGGGAACCCTGTATGTTGGTGGAGCTGGTCCTGGGAACTATACCTCGATTCAAGAAGCGATCGATAATTCAACCAGTGGTGATACCATTTTTGTCTTTGCTGGGACGTATACTGAGAATGTTGATACAAAACTGAAAAAGGTTGCACTTATCGGAGAGGATCGCGATACAACGATCATACAGGGACAGACAACGAACCCAGTTGTTCGCCTTGGTAATAGCGATACGTCGATTGAAGGGTTCACCATGATGGGAAATTCTGATGAAACAATCATTTTAGTCGCCTCTTTAAGTGAGAATATTTTTATTACAAACAATATGATAAAAGATGGGATGTATGGGATAGTTTTATCCATTACCACAAGTAGAGCCACTATCAGTGATAATACGATTATGGATAATGTGTATGTTGGTATCCAACTCCAAACATCCGCCTATGACCTGATCCAAGGAAATAATATCCAGAACAATGGAGCGCAGGGAATTGACATCTCTCTAAATAGCCACCATAATTCGATACTGAATAATTCCATAACGGGTAACGGTGAGGCAGGTATCGCGATCGGTGGTCTTGCAAGCATAGATAACACCATCCAAGGAAATGACGTTTCTGATAATAAAATCGGTATTCGATTTACTGGTGGTGCTGGTACAAATGAGATTACCGGGAATAATATCGAAGGAAATGCTATGGAAGGACTCCTACTCCAATCAAGCAGTGAAAACACCATTGAAATGAATAATTTCATTGATAATAAACGACAAGCGACCTTCAAGATTTCATCCCGGAATGTCTGGGATGCAAACTACTGGAACAACTGGATTGGATTAAAACTATCAATGCCGATATTCCAGAAGTTCCCCAAGGTGATCCTTGGTGGACTGCGGATGAACTTCGATAAAAACCCAGCATTAGCCCCCTATAACGTCTCTGCGGTCATCTAGGGCCATCCTCCCCTTTTTTTTCTTTTTTTATCCTTAAAAATAGACTTTTTACGAAATAAATTCTATATGGTTTTTTCTCCGATATGATTATATTACGGTATGTGTTTTTGGTCTGCTGAGTTGGATATTACCTTAACGAAAGGAGAGNNGTACACTCTTGGTGTCTCACACTCGGTGTGGTTATGGATCGTACCTATCGCGTTTGGGATAGCGCTTGTCTGGGCAATTTACTACCTCTGGCTGACATAAAAAATTACTTCTACAGTTCCCTCTAAGTCTTCATTCGCAAAGGGAAACGTTTATAGAACTCATAATATTCAGCACCCTCGATGAAGGCACACACACTCACACAAGCAGAACAACTCCTCCAAAAATACCGCCTTTGTGATTCATGTCTTGGGAGATTATTCAGAAAAGAAATCACAAAGGGGAGCAATACAGAGAAAGGACAATGGATACGAACACAACTGCATCAAAAAAATAAGATCCCTGCTAAAGAATGCTGGTTATGCGAAGGACTCACTGATGAAATCCACCATTTTATCGACCTGATAACAAAAACGTTGGAAGAGTACGAGTTTGACACCTTTCTCATCGGTTCAAAAATAGACGAAGACATCCAAGAAAAAGAACACCAGCTCTGGGACCAACTAACACTTGAAGATGCCGAACCTATCAAAATGGAGATCAACAGAGAGATTGGAAAAATACTCGAACCACAGCTGAAGAAAACCGTTGATATCCCAAACCCGGACATCATGGCAGTCATTGATACAGCCTATGACCATGTGACTTTGCAGATCAGCTCCTTGTTCATTTACGGACGATATAGGAAACTGCAGCGAGGGATCCCTCAAACAAAATGGCCTTGTCAAATCTGCCTTGGAAAAGGCTGCAAGAAATGCAAGTATACGGGAAAATTGTATGAAATCACGGTCGAAGAACTCATCGCCAAGAAAGCATTAGAACTGACCCAAGGAACCGATGAATCCTTCCACGGGAGTGGACGGGAAGACATCGATGCCCGCATGCTGGGGACCGGACGACCGTTTATCCTTGAAGTTAAAGACCCTAAAAAAAGAAACATCGACCTATCACTCCTAGAAAAAGAAACGAACAACGCGTTAAAAAATATCATTGAAATCTCCTGTTTACGGTTTTCTAATCGAGAGGAAATCGCTCGTATCAAGGCAGCTGAATTTCGAAAGACCTACCGGGTCACCATGGAGGCAGCACAACCTTTGAATAAAGAAAAACTTATAAAGGTGGCTCAGTCATTACAGGGTCAACTCATAAAGCAGTTGACACCTACTCGAGTAGCCCATCGTCGGGCTAACAAGATTAGAGAACGACTCATCTACAACTGCACCATTGAATCGGTAGAGGGCATCATAGCCATCTTAACACTTGAGACACAATCCGGCACCTATGTCAAGGAACTCGTCTCTGGTGATAATAAGAAAACTCAACCGAACCTCAGTGAACTCATAGGCATTCCCTGTAAGGTAAAAGAACTCGATGTAATCGATGTCAAGGGGGAATAACAACATATGAAACGATCAAAAGGAACACGAAGTAAAAGCAGATATATTATGAGAAAAAAACCGCGAACACGCGGTGTCACCTCTTCAACAAAAGCATTACAGCAGTTTGAAGTAGGAGCAAACGTCAGCATTAACATAGATTCTGCGGTCCATAAAGGGATGCCACATCACCGGTTCCAGGGTTACACCGGAAAAATAGAAGGCATGCAAGGAAACGCGTACCTCGTTGGTATCACTGTTGGTAAAAAACGTAAAACACTTGTAGTACTACCTGAGCATCTGGGGAGAGTACTGTAGATGGAAACCTCAACTGAAGAAACCGGTAAAATCATTTCCCTTGCAGAAGTAAAAAACATTCTGAAAAAAATCAGTAAAGAACGAAAAGATTTGATTTATGAGCAGAAAGTAGCTTTAGAACATGCAGAAAAATTTGCTAGACTCTCTGCGAAACAAACCAAAGATCTCATCACTGAATTAATGAAACTTGACCATGTCGAAGAATTCCAGGCGTATAAGATAGCGGATATTTTACCGAACACAGAAGATGATATTAAAGCTATTTTTGCTAAAGAACGATACACACCAAATGATAAAGAAATAAAAAATATCCTTGAGATTGTAAAAAAACACTCTGTTGAATAGTGGTGGGGGTAGGAAAACATGGAAGACTATGTCTATGTCTTGGATTACTTGGCAAAAGGACGCGGGGATCTTCCAGCGTTCAAAAGAAATCCCGTCGTGTATGGTATTGGGGAAAGCCAGTACACATTTCTTGAGTTAATACCAAAAAGAGATGCGACGTTCACCACAGGCGAACGGATCTATGTCGGAAAAGACCCGACGCTCCGAACAAAAATTGAGAAGATAAAAGGTCGTATCAACTTTGAGGATCTCACCTCCACAGCCCATGGGGAGCTTCCCTATGTCTTATTGGACATTGTCCATAACAATGAAGCACGATATGTGAAATTTTTCAACGAGGCATCTGCGATATCGACACGTTACCATGTCCTTGAGCTTTTACCTGGACTGGGAAAGAAAATGATGCTTGAAATCCTTGATGAACGGAAAAAGAAACCATTCACTACCTTTAAAGAGATGCAGGATCGGATTGATTTTCTCAGAGCCCCGGATAAGCTTATTTCAAAACGAATCGAATTAGAGCTATCTGACCCAAATCAAAAGTACCGTATCTTCACGCGGCTGCCATTGGCGCGGGATAATCAAAACTGAGAGAATGGTAAAACCACGTCTGGGGCAGCATTTTCTTATTGATTCCTCAGTTGCCCAGCGAGAGGTTACCTATGCTGGTATCACGAAAAACGATGTGGTCCTAGAGATAGGTCCAGGGAAAGGAATCATTACTTTTTTATTAGCAGAAAAAGCAAAACAAGTCATTGCCATAGAGATCGATAAACATCTGGTCGAGCAATTACGCACCAGCATTCCGGAGAATGTGACCCTGATATGCCAGGATGCACTTTCAGTGGATTTTCAGAGCATCCCACGATTTACAAAAATCGTCTCAAACCTCCCCTTTGAGATATCATCCCCTCTGATGTTTAAGTTCCTGCAATCGACATTTTCGATAGCTGTTCTGATTTTCCAAAAAGATTTTGCTGAACGTCTCGTTGCTGTTCCTGGAACGAAAGACTATTCTCGGCTGACCGTCGGCGTTTCATATAAAGCACGTTGCCGGATTTTAGAGACGGTGCCTCGGAATTGTTTCTCTCCTCAACCTAAGGTAGATTCCTCCATCGTTGAGCTTATCCTTCATAAGAAGCCAATGTTCAAGGTTGAAGACGAACAGTTTTTTTTCGAGTTGACAAAACAGTTATTCAACCATCGAAGGAAAAAAATACGATATACGATCAAATCGATATACGGCAACCTCGAACAGCTTCCCTATCTTGAAAAACGAGTTGAGGAACTCACACCAGAGCAAATCGGTGAATTAAGCAATCTCTTATACCATTATGTCTGATGCTGCGTGAACGTATTCATTAGCAGAAAAGTATTAAATGCTTTTTTTAAAGAAATGGTGAAACAATATTCTGTTGAATCCAGCTAAACACGCCAATGAAATCAAGGATTATCAATAGTGCAAAAAATAAGAAAAAAAATAATAAAATGCGTACCGTAAAATGCATAAACTGCCAAACTAGAAGCAAGACAATCAATACCACCAGAAAGATAGCCCATAAGGGAATTGACAGGGAAAAGATCTCCATCGCCACCGACAAAAAGAATCAATTGAACTCATTTAAAGATTTGTAAGTGGATACGGAATTCAATAGTAGAAACAATTAAAAAATCATTTGGGATGAGAACATCTGGCCACAATGATGAAACATTTACTCACACTGAGTGCTGCAACATGCTGAGAAATGGGCGAACTGAGTGGTCATGATAACTCTGCGTTCCCAAACATACAAAAACTCTGAACCCATGTCAATTTTGTGTATCTTCACCATGAGTTTATAAAAGAAAATATAGTTGAACGACGGGAGTATCAATGTAATATCGCGAATTCTGCTGCGAACGCGAGCACTCTTGTCGTGCTCCCAACCGGTATGGGAAAAACCATTATCGCACTTCTCGTCATAGCAAAAGAACTGGCAAAAGAGAAAAACATCCTGTTTCTGTCACCAACCAAACCTCTCGTTAACCAACATGCTCAGTCACTGGCGACTCTTCTCACTCTTGCTGATTCAGTCGCGGTTTTTACAGGAGAGGTGCCTCCAGAAAAAAGAATAGCGCTCTGGAACAGTAACCGAATCATCGTCTCCACTCCGCAGGTAATAGAAAACGATTTGATCGCACGCCGATACGATCTTTCGAACATATCGCGAATAATCTTTGATGAGGCACATCGCGCGTCCGGCAACTACTCCTATGTTTTTATTGCAGAGATGTTCAAGAAACAACAGAATGAACGACGCTGTCTTGGCATGACCGCATCCCCCGGAAACAACCTCTCAGAAATCCTCGAAGTCTGTAAAAACCTCGAAATCACTAATATTGAAATACGAACAAAAATAGACCCCGACGTTCGTCCATACGTGCATGACCTCGAAATCAAATGGAAAGAAATACCACTCCCTGTGGAGTTCAATTATACGCTGCAGCTCCTTAAAAAAGCACTCTCTGAACGGTTGACTCTCCTGAAAAACATCGGTGTGCTTGACTCTGCATCAGTCAGTCTCATTAACAGGAAAAAACTTCTTGAGATTCAACAGACTATTCAGTCAGAGCTTCGTTCCAGACCAACACCTCCTCAAGAACTTTTCAAGGCAGCGTCAGCGCAAAACGCAGCAATAAAGCTCGTACATGCGATTGAGCTGTTACAGACTCAAGGAGTCAACGCGTTACAGAGGTATATTGCGCGTCTGACGAATGAGGCAAATTCGAAAGGCGGGAGCAAAGCATCACGGGATATCTTAAGAGACCCGAACGTCCTAGAAGCAATCGCCTATATCAAATCACTGAAAATCGAACATCCAAAGATCCAGGAAATTGTCAATATAATCAAAGACCAATTTACTCGTAAAAAAGACTCTAAAATCATCGTTTTTACTCACTATAGGGACACCTCGCAGTATGTCCTGAAACAACTGGAAGAATTACCGCTCGTAAAACCTGTCCGATTCATTGGGCAAGCTGGAAAAGAAGGCGATAAGGGTCTTACACAAAAAGAACAAATCGACATCATTAAGCGGTTTAAAAATGATGAATTCAATGTTCTTATCGCAACCTCGGTCGCTGAAGAAGGCCTTGATATCCCCTCAACAGATCTTGTAGTCTTCTATGAACCGGTTCCCTCAGAGATTCGTACCATTCAACGAAAAGGTAGGACCGCTCGACAGATGGCTGGGAAGGTTATTATCCTTATTGCAAAAGGAACCCCGGATGAGGCATACTACTGGTCAAGTCGACAAAAAGAACGCAGAATGCACCAGGAGCTTGAGATATTAAGAAACGCGCTTCAGAAAAAAATCCAAGATCCAGCAGCGATTTATCAGACTGCTCTTCATCAAGAAAACCAGAAAAAACTGGAGGAATTTCCGAAAAAATCTTCCCTCAAGATCATTGTTGATCATCGGGAATCCCGCTCCCCAGTCATGCGTTTTCTCACCCAAAAAGACATCATCGTCGAACCGCAACAACTGGATGTGGGGGATTACATCATCTCGTCTCGTATCGGAATCGAGCGAAAAACCGTGGATGATTTTCTTAGTTCACTACTCGAAGGAAAACTTTTTGTCCAAATGAAAAACCTTCGAGCGACCTACTCGAGACCACTCTTACTTATTGAGGGAGAAGGGCTTCTTACGAAGAGAAACATCAGTCATAATGCTATTTTTGGTAGTTTTGCAGCAATCATTGTCGATTTTGGCATCCCCATCATCACGACACAATCATCCCAAGAAACCGCAGATTTCCTCGCAATCATGGCACAACGGGAACAAAAAGAAGGTGATCGAGCGGTTGCGATACGAGGAGAGAAAACCGCACGGACAATCTCTGAGCAACAACAATTCTTAATCGAAGGTCTCCCCAACGTGTCAGCGGTCCTTGCACAACGCCTCCTGCAGCATTTTGGGTCAGTCAGGGCCGTTGCCAATGCAACAGAGGAGGAACTCTGCAAGATCACTGGTATTGGAAAGAACATTGCTGCAGATATTCTCAAAATCCTCAATGCAGAGTACCTGAAAGAGTAGCCCAAATATTTTTATCATACCTTGTGATTACCGTGAAGCTTAGTGGTGACCTAGCATGCCCGATGATGGAAAAAAAATTGATCAGATTTGTGATGGTTTAAATATGATTAGTGAGGATAATTCTATTCCAAGAAATATACGACGAGGAGCAGAAGAAGTCAAACAAATCTTGCTCAAACCAGATGATCCTATCGACTTGCGTGTCGCGTCAGCAACCTCCATCCTTGACGAGCTTGCAAACGATCCAAATATTCCACTTCATGGACGAACCCTTATCTGGAATATCATGAGTCGTTTGGAGGAACTCGCATAATACATTTTTTAGGGGCCAAAAGAATCCTTTGTCCATTGAACGAAAAGAGGAGGACGAGAAATGATTAGAATCGGGCAAGCCGGCATCCCATTATCTTGTAAAGGACGAACAAACAAAGATGGAATAGTCTATACCCATAAAAGTCTTGATTTAAACGCAATAGAGATTCAATTCGTTCGCGGATTATACGTGTTATCTGATGAAGAAGCACTGTTTATCAAAGATTACGCTCAGAAGAACGATATCGAAATCCATGTGCACGCTCCTTATTATCTCAACTTAGCTGGTGATCATGAAGAAATCACCATGAGTTTTGAAAAAATCATGAAATCCGCGCGGATGGCAAATAACATCGGATCAAAAACACTGATTATCCATCCAGGTTTTTACGGTGAGTACAACCCAAAGAAAACCTTGAAACTGATTACCAAAAATTCAAAAAAAATCGTCAGCATGTTTAAAAAAGAAAAACTTAAAGTCAGACTCGCGATGGAAACAATGGGCAAACAAAAAGTCTTCGGAAGCATCGATGAGATCGTGGAGGTCTGCACCCATGTCAAAGAAATCATACCTGTCCTTGACCTAGGTCATATCCATGCTCGAGGGAATGGATGTATCCAGGAACGAGAGGATTTCGAGGCACTCTTTGACAAACTTAAACCATTACGGTTACGACATTTTCTTATTCATATTACGGGTGTGCTTTACGAAAACGGTAATGAGCTATACCATGTTCCCATCAAAAAAGGAGATATGCCCCTTGCTCCGCTCATCGAAGTCATCCTTGACCGAAACCTCAATGTCACTCTTATCTCTGAATCTCCCTTACTGGAACATGATGCGGTGTACATCCGTCTTCAGGTTGAAAAAGCAATCATGAAAAGAACAGGGAAAGAAACCGCGTATTACAAGGATCTCTCCGAGGTTATAAAAAAATGAACAATCCTGATACCTTTCGTGAATCCCTTCAGTACATTCACCGAAAGACAGGAGATATCCTTGAATTGGTCACCAAGGAGGATATTCAAAAGGTCATTCAATCCTTTTTTAAAGCAAACCGTATCTTTGTCTATGGGGCGGGACGGTCCGGTCTGGTCTCCAAAGCCTTTGCGATCAGACTTGTTCATCTTGGGTTTCAGACGTTTGTCATCGGAGAAACCATTGGCGCGCCAGTAAAAAAAGGAGATCTTGTTTGCATCGTATCTGGTTCTGGGGAAACCATCCCTGCGGTGATGACTGCCGAGATAGCAAAGAATCTTGGTGCGACACTCATGGTTGTCACTGGGAGAAAAAACTCACGGATCACGAAATTTGCTGATATCGCAATTATTCTCTCGGTAGATTGCACAGAAAAAGAACGAAAACAATTTGCTCCCTTAGGGACCCTATTTGAGGCGAGCTCATGGATCCTTCTTGATGGTATTATCGCAGAACTGATGAAAAACAAAAAAGAAACGGAAGAATCGATGCGCTCCCGCCATGCCACTCTTGAATTACCATAAAAAACTTGATGTTTTTATGAGTGAATATTTCGGGTTCTTTTTCTCTTCAACCCATATGTTTTTAAAGCAGGTTTTCCCTACGGCTCTTCAAACCCTGGTGATCGTAGATGACTGCTTCCCAGAAACACGTCCGTCAGCCTATCGTCAGTGTGCTTGGTCATGTCGACCATGGAAAAACATCGCTGTTAGATTACATCAGAGGATCCACCGTTGCTGCACGAGAAGCAGGAGCAATCACCCAACACATTGGTGCAACTGAAGTCCCTATTGATGCAATCTATGCGATGTGTGGTCCTCTTCTTGGAGAAAAAAAATTCTCTGTCCCAGGCCTGTTGTTTATTGATACCCCGGGTCATCATGCGTTTACCACGTTAAGAACCCGTGGTGGCTCCCTGGCTGACCTTGCGATCCTTGTTGTGGATATTAATGAAGGGTTCCGACCGCAGACCTATGAATCGATCACTATTCTACGTCAATACAAAACTCCGTTTATCGTTGCAGCAAATAAAATCGATGCGATCAACGGCTGGCAGCGAAATGATGCTGTTGCGAAAAATAGACTTGATAGCCAACGCCCGATGACTAAAACCCTTTTCGAAACGAAATTATATGAGTTGATCGGAATAATCTATGATAAGGGATTTGAATCTGATTTATATTTTAATATTAAGGATTTCCGTAAAAGCATCCCGATCATTCCTCTTTCTGCAAAAACCGGTGAAGGGATCCCAGAGTTGCTCATGGTTCTTGTTGGGCTGGCACAACGATTCCTGGAAGATCAGCTTGCTAGTGAAACAGGTGCTGGGAAAGGAACTGTTCTAGAAGTCAAAGAGGATATTGGATTAGGGACCACGGTTGATGCTATCATATACAGTGGGGTGCTCAAAAAAGAAGATACGATCATCTTTGGCACACGCGGCGAGCCATTGGTCACAAAAATCAAAGCATTGCTGAAACCGAAGCCGATGGATGAAATCCGTGATCCTCGGGAGCGTTTCGACAGCGTCAAAGAGGTCCATGCAGCCTGTGGGATTAAAATTTCTGCTCCGAACCTAGACCTTGTTGTACCTGGAGCACCATTACGAGTTGTCCATGGGGATGAAACAGAATTAATCCAGGAAATCAAAAGTCAATCACAGGTGAATATCGAGCTTGACAAAGATGGGTTATATATCAAGGCTGATACCATCGGCTCTCTCGAAGCCCTTGTGAAGGAATCTCGGGAAAAAGGCATCAACATCAGAAAAGTAGAAATCGGTAATGTCTCTCGGCGAGACATTATGGAAACAGCTGCGATAAACAATCCATTGGAACGAGTAATATTTGCTTTTAATGTAAAAATACTTCCAGAAGCAAAGGACGAGCTGGTGAATACAGATGTAACCGTGTTTAATGAAGATGTCATCTACACAATAATAGAGAACTATGATCTCTGGCTGTCGAAGAAAAAAGAGGAACTCGAGAAAAAAAGGAGGGAGGATTACATCCATCCGGGAATGATTAAATTCCTCCCGGAATACGTTTTCCGGGTAAGTCATCCAGCGGTCATAGGGGTGCGTGTTCTTGGAGGACGAATAAAGCTGGATATGAAGCTGATGGATCAAGACGGAAAGAGTATTGGAAATATCAAAGGATTACAATTAGACAATAAGTCGATTGTCGAGGCGCTTCAAGGCGCGGAAGTCGCAATCTCCATTGAAGGGGTCACCGTCGGTAGGCAGATTAAAGGAGGAGATATCTTTTTTACTGATATCCCTGAGAGTGATGCAAAAAAACTGCGTCTTATGGATGTTCTAAATGAAGATGAAAAAGATGTGTTGAATAAAATCCTGGATATTAAACGGAAGACAAACAAGTTCTGGGGGATGTAAAACCGTCCCTGTTACCAATAGGGTGGTCTTTTACAGAAACGACATCTTAAAATAGAAAATACCGGTTTCCGGTTACTACATTTAGATTGGAGGAGTGTGTTTATCTATGGAAAATCATCTCAATACAGAGCTGTATAAAAAAAATGATATAAATAAATCACGACGACAAATCATTCGCATAATGTCTCTAATCATGATCGTAGCTGGAATTCTTGTCATGATTGTGCCATCGACAATGGCCGCTGAAGCCGGTGGGGAAGCTAACTTAGTCGTCCCTGATTTAAATACAGTTGAGTTTTTCGGTATTAATGCTCGATTGCTTCTTGGAATCGGTCTTATCGTCTGCCTGCTTGGACTCGTATTTGGATTATTTAATTATCTGCGTGTTAAGCAACTCCCCGTGCATAAATCCATGCGGGATATCTCCGAGTTGATTTATGAGACCTGCAAAACATATCTGATCACCCAAGGAAAGTTTTTACTTATCCTCTGGGCGTTTATCGGTGCCGTCATTATCATCTATTTTGGTGTGCTCCTTCATTTTGAGGTTTTCCGAGTCATCGTGATACTTTCATTCAGTTTGATTGGTATTGCAGGCAGTTACGGAGTCGCTTGGTTCGGCATTCGAATCAATACCCTTGCAAACTCTCGGTCTGCGTTTGCAAGCTTACGCGGTAAACCGCTCCCGGTAAATCAGATTCCTCTCAGGGCGGGGATAAGTGTTGGAATGTTTCTTATCAGTGTTGAACTTTTTATGATGCTTGCTATTCTCTTATTTATCCCTGGTTCCTATGCGGGACCCTGTTTCATTGGGTTTGCAATTGGAGAATCTCTTGGCGCAGCAGCGTTGCGGATTGCTGGTGGAATCTTTACAAAAATAGCGGATATTGGCTCCGATCTGATGAAAATCGTCTTTAAAATCAAAGAAGATGACGCAAGAAACCCTGGTGTTATAGCAGATTGCGCGGGAGATAATGCAGGAGACTCTGTGGGACCAACTGCTGACGGGTTTGAAACGTATGGAGTGACGGGGGTTGCTCTTATTTCATTCATCGTCCTTGCAATCAATGATCCTTTGATTCAGGTCATCCTTCTTGTTTGGATTTTCGTCATGAGAGTCTTAATGATTGTTGCGAGCAGCCTCTCTTATCTGATTAATGATATCATCACTCGTGCACGCTACGCAAAAGCTACAAAGATGAATTTTGAAGCACCATTGACATCTTTAGTCTGGATCACATCATTTATTTCCATAGCTATCACCTTCATTGCATCCTACTTCCTCATTCCCACTCTGGGGGGAGATACAACACTCTGGTGGAAACTCTCCATTATTATCTCCTGTGGTACATTAGCAGGAGCAGTTATTCCCGAGTTTGTGAAGGTGTTTACCTCGACGAAATCGGGTCATGTCAAAGAAGTGGTCACTTCTGCTCGTGAAGGTGGAGCATCTCTGAATATCCTGTCTGGGTTTGTCGCAGGGAATTTTAGTGCGTACTGGATTGGGTTGTCTATTCTTTTGCTCATGGGAATTGCGTTTATCGTAAGCACCTTTGGT
>JAFNFT010000055.1:23430-33398 GCA_017885605.1 Methanobacteriota archaeon
ACCATTGCGGTGGATTCCTATGGTCCTGTTGCTGATAACGCCCAGTCCGTCTATGAGCTTTCATTGATCGAACAGGTTCCAAACATCAAAGAAGAGATCAACAACGAGTTCGGTTTCGAACCTGATTTTGCCCATGCAAAAGACCTCTTAGAGGAAGGTGATGGCGCAGGTAATACATTTAAAGCCTCCGCAAAACCCGTCCTCATTGGTACCGCGGTGGCAGGAGCGACGACGATGATTTTCTCCATTATTATCCTACTTACCAATAAACTGGATCCAGCGTTGATAGGAAACCTCTCATTACTCCATCCACCCTTCTTCCTTGGTCTGATCGCTGGTGGCGCTATGATCTACTGGTTCACTGGTGCCTCAACGCAAGCAGTCTCCACCGGAGCGTACCGTGCTGTTGAGTTCATTAAAAGGAACATTAAACTCGAAGGAGTGGAGAGAGCATCCGTAGAGGATAGTAAAAAAGTCGTGGAGATCTGCACGCAATACGCCCAAAAAGGGATGTTTAATATCTTCATCGCAGTGTTCTGTGCTACCCTTGCTTTTGCGTTTCTTGAGCCGTATTTCTTCGTCGGATACCTGATCGCGATTGCCCTCTTTGGCTTATTCCAGGCAATCTTCATGGCGAATGCTGGAGCCGCTTGGGATAATGCGAAGAAATTTGTTGAAGTAGACCTCAAAGAGAAAGGAACCGAACTGCATGCGGCTACCGTCATTGGTGATACTGTTGGAGACCCTTTCAAAGACACTTCATCGGTCGCGATGAACCCTATCATTAAGTTCACTACCCTGTTTGGGTTACTTGCGGTACAGCTATCAGTATCACTGACCAATCAATTCGGAAACGGAAGCTCAGCGAACCCAGCGACGCTCTCATTGTTTGTTTTATTCCTCGCAGTCTCAATGTATTTCGTCTACCGATCCTTCTACAGTATGAGGATCAAGACAAACGACGCTCAGTAAAAAAAGCACCTCTCATCTTGAGAGGTCATCATTCTTTTTTATTTTTGATTCCAAAAGAGAAAATAGAAAATTAATGCATACCCGATGACGGTCATCAATAAGGAGAGAATCCAAATCCAAAACAAGAGTTTTGCTTTCTTCTCAGGGTCTTTTAATATTTCCCTAAAACTTCGGGTCATAGTTCACGCTATCGTTGTTTTTATTCTTTTTAATCGGAACACATTTTCTCGCTCCATTTCTTCAAGACGCGTGCGAATGAAGCTTTCATTTTTTCGTAGTTCGGGGAGAATGCGGAACTCTAACGCATTGACGATCCGTTTNNTCTCCGGAGGGTTGTTTCAAGCTCCGCAGCGACGATGATGTCTTCAACGAGTTGTTCATAGGCATCTGTTGCTTCATCGATGCGGACGCTCATTCCGATGACGCCATATCCTCGCTGGTCGATGCGTCGTTTCACGGTAGCGCTTTGCAGTGTTGTTGGAACAAGAGTGCCCATGACATTTTTGCTGCCCATGGTGACTTTTGGGTCCTCTCTTCGGGCAAATGCGGCTGAGCGTACTGAGGTTTCCCCATCGACACCAGTCGCGATGACGAGTTTTTCCTCTGCTTTTTTGTAATCAGCGATGATTTTCGAACGGATATCCCTGGCTTTGGAAAGGATGTTGAAAAATTCAAGAACCAGGCCATCCCGTTTCATCTTTAAAAGTTTATACCCACGATCATATAACGCGATTTTTCGTTTGATCGCAATCAGTTCCGTTCGGGTTGGCTTTATCTCTTGTTGTACCATAGGGTATTGATCCTTTATTTCTTTCGATAATTGGGATGATATTTCTCGAGTGTTTTTCGATCGATCATCGTTAAGGCACTTTCTGGGACCATGGCGATGAGCTCCCAGCCGAGTTCCAAGGTTTGTTCAAGGGATCGTTCCTCATCTCGTCCTTGTCGGATAAACCGATTTTCAAATGTATCAGCAAATTCCAAAAATTTCCTATCATCCTCTGAGAGTGCTTCTTTACCGACGATCGCAATAAGGTCACGTAAGTCTCTCCCTTTCGCATAGGCTGCATACAACCCTTGTTCGACCGATCGATGATCCTCACGTGTCATCCCTGGTCCGATCCCCAAACGCATCAACCGGGACAATGATGGGAGCGGATTGATTGGCGGATAGATTCCCTTCCGATGTAATTCACGAGACACCGCGAGCTGTCCTTCTGTGATATAACCGGTGAGATCTGCCACAGGATGCGTCCAATCATCCTCAGGGATGCTCAAGATAGGGATCTGAGTGATCGAACCTTTCTTGTTTTTTATCCGACCAGCGCGTTCATAAATCGTGGCAAGGTCGGTGTACATGTACCCAGGGTATCCTTTGCGACCTGGGACTTCTTTTCGCGCGGCACCGATCTCACGAAGTGACTCAGCGTAATTGGTCATATCGGTTAATATAACGAGCACATGCATATCATGCGAAAACGCAAGGTACTCCGCTGCGGTCAGCGCGAGTTTTGGGGTGATGAGTCGTTCTACCGTTGGGTCATCAGCAAGGTTCATGAAAACGACTGCTCGTTTCAAGGCACCGGTGCGCTCAAAATCCTTCATGAAGTACTGGGCTTCCTCGTTGGTGATGCCCATGGCTGCAAACACAACTGCGAAGTCTTCGTTTTTGCCGATAACCTTTGCTTGTCGGGTGATCTGTAACGCGATCTCATTATGGGGTAAGCCAGCGCCGGAAAATAAGGGGAGTTTCTGACCCCGTACTAAGGTCAGTAGGCCGTCGATCGTTGAGATGCCTGTTTGGATGAACTCTCGAGGGCTGTCCCGAGCCCAGGGGTTGATGGCTGAGCCGATGATCTCCATTTTCTCGTCAGGGATGATTTTCGGACCACTGTCTATGGGCATGCCTGAGCCATTCAGGATTCGTCCCAGCATATCTTGAGAGACAGACAGTTTAATGGTCTCCCCCAGGAAAGTAACACCAGAGGCTCGATCAATTCCGACGGTTCCTTCGAAGACCTGGACGACGACGATATCCTTGCTTGTATCAAGGACTTGGCCTCGTTTTTTGGTTCCATCAGGTAGACTGATGTTGACCAGTTCCCCGAAGCTGACTGGATCGGTTTTTTCAACAAAAATCAGGGGTCCGGTGATGTCGGTGATTGTACGGTATTCTTTTACCATGAGACAGCCTCCACGCCCATTGTCTGGAATTCTTTTTTCATCTCAGTCTGTGCTTTCTTCAGATATTTGTCAAAATCTTTCTCAAATTTTGAGTTAGCCAGCATATCACGTGATTTCATCTTCAGGATCGTACTGACTTGTACTCCTGCATCAAGTGCCTTGTAAGCGCTGTTTCCATATTCTATAATCGTTTTCAATAGCGTATACTGTTTGTCAATAGAGCAATAGGAGTCAACCTCATGGCCAGCATGTTGCTGAAGGAAAATCTCACGGAGAGCACGGGCGAATTCAAGGGTGATCTGTTCTTTTTCTGGTAACGCATCAGACCCGATGAGCTGGACGATCTCCTGAAGCTCTGCTTCCTTCTGAAGGATCTCCATTGCTTTGACCCGTAACTCTTTCCAGTCTGCGGAAACATGCTCCTCGAACCAGGTCTCTAGCGTATTCATATAGAAACTATATGAGGTAAGCCAATTGATCGCGGGAAAATGACGACGATGAGCAAGGTTGGTGTCGAGCGCCCAGAATACCTTGACCATTCGCAGCGTATTTTGCGTGATCGGCTCTGAAAAATCAGCACCAGGGGGGCTGACTGCTCCGATGACCGTGATGCTGCCTTCTTGATCATTCAGGGTGGTCACTCGTCCGGATCGTTCGTAAAAAGCAGCGAGTTTCGTGGCAAGATACGCTGGGTAGCCTTCTTCACCAGGCATCTCCTCAAGCCGGCTCGAGATTTCTCTCATAGCCTCAGCCCATCGACTGGTGCTATCCGCCATTAAAGAGATCCCATAGCCCATATCTCGATAATATTCTGCAATGGTGATCCCAGTGTACACGCTTGCTTCTCGCGCAGCCACCGGCATGTTACTCGTATTTGCTATCAGGACGGTTCGTTCCATGAGCGGTGCACCGGTCCTTGGGTTTTTCAACGCAGGAAACTCGGTGAGCACCTCGGTCATTTCATTCCCTCGTTCTCCACAACCGATATACACCACAATATCAGAATCGCTCCATTTCGCGAGCTGATGTTGCATCACGGTTTTTCCAGTCCCGAACCCACCAGGAATGCACGCGGTGCCTCCTTTCGCTATCGGAAATAAGGTATCAAAGATACGCTGACCAGTCAGCAGGGGGATATCAGGCATTAGCTTCTGTTTAAAAGGTCTGGGGAGACGCACCGGCCATTGTTGCATTAGCATAATCTTTTTTCCATTGACTTGTCCGATGTCATCCTCAACAGTAAAATTCCCTTCCTCGATTCCCTGAAGTGTTCCATTGAGCCGGGGTGGGAGGAGAACACGATGGATGATATCTGGGGTTTCTTGGATCGTACCAAGGATACTACCACCAGAAACCGTCGTTCCTTTTTTTACGCTGGGAACAAATTTCCATTTCTTTTTACGGTCCAACCCTGGTTCCATGACACCCCGGGCGATAAAATCACCCATCTTCTCCCGAAGAATAGGGAGCGGTCGCTGAATCCCATCATAGATACTCGTCAGCAGACCTGGGCCAAGCTCCACCATTAAGGGAGCCCCGGTGGCTATCACAGGTTCCCCTGGTTTGATCCCAGAGGTATCTTCATAGACCTGCACAATGCTTTTTTCACCGGTGAGCTGAATCACCTCGCCCATGAGTTTAAGATCTCCGATAAAAACCACGTCGTACATCCTTGGTTTAATACCAGTGACCGTCACGACAGGACCAGCGATTCGATAAATCTCTCCTTTTGTCGTCATAGTTTTTTCACCATTTTTATTTTTTATACAGATCAACTCCAATGACTTTTTTTATCCGTGTTCGTAAATCGTCTTCTTCAAGACTTCCCACGGCGATCACAATAGGTTTTACGCTCTCATTGGCTCGTTTTTTACACTGAGATGATAATTTTTTATAATCCTCATCATGCAGGACAAGGATATCTGTTTCTTTTTCTGCTAGAATCATGGAAACACGGGTTTCGATATTCTCCTCGACATAGGTGTTATGGATTCCTGCGAGTTGGAACCCAAGGACGAAATCATGATTTCCTAGTACGGTGATCCCTGTCATTGGATCACCAGTAAATCCCTGATTGTTTGCTCTGGGAGTCCTTTTTCTTTTGCTCGGGTAAGGATCCTGAGGTTTTCCACCTCAATTCTCTTTCGAATGAAATAATCAAGTATTGGTAAAATGGAAAGCGGGTGAAGGTAGGATTTTTTTGTTGCTTTCATAAGATGGTCTTTTTCTAATGTGCGGATGATGTGACTGAGTGAATTGGTTTGCTCGATTGTTCCGATGGAGTCACGGATGGTCTGATATTCGGGGACTGATTGTAATGCTTCTAGGAATTGTTGGAAATCTGATGCGTTGATCAGGAGTTGTATGGTTTTTTCAGGGATTGTTCCACCGGGGAGAATCATGGATGTTATGGTCGTTGGTTCAACGGATTCATATTTCGTCATCATGAGGGTTTTTATGTTCACAAGGTCGATTTCCTCACGGATGAAATCTAAAAATAATCGATTCGGCTCTGATCGAGCGTGAATAGAATTTAAAAGAAAATGATAATACGCTTGTTCAAGGTTGTTTTCACAGAGGTCTGGATGAATTTCCCAGTCTTCTTTGAAGGCATTGATGATTTCAGAATACTCGTTTCCTTTGAGAAGCTCAATAGCTTCTTGCACCGTTTTACTTTGTTGAACAATGTTTTGCCAATAGCTCTCAGGGTATTTGCCAGCGGATCGGATTGCTTTCATGATCTCCTCTGGTTTTGCGTTATAGGATTTCCCCCGTAGGATGGTTTTAATGTTCCAGATATCTTCCCGTTGAAGATATGCGCTCAGGAGCGTCGTTAAATCTCCCTCGGTGTACCTGAGGATTTGTTGATAGACCTCCGCGATGTTTTTGTTCAACGCGAGATCGATAAGTTGAAAACCTGTGGCCTTTGCACTGAGTTCTGTTATCTCTTTTTTATATTGGCTTTCACCAAGAAAACGTGTAATCTCATGCGTGTCCATGAGTAATAATTTCCTGTAGACGTCACTGGGGAGCAGGAATGCTCGTTTCGCACGAACCCTTGCGCATACATAGGGGTAATTCCCTGAGGAAAACATCGACCATCGTTTTTTGGTCAAGAGTGTAGAAACTGAATTTTCGGTTTTCATCTGTTTCATGTTCTCGCTCATGTGAACAATTTTTTAGCTATCCCCTTTAAGGAGCGTTCCCAGACAAGCTCAGCGATCGTCTCATACCGATAATCAATTTTCAGGGTTTTTTCTTTATTTTCCACGATGATTCCACCGAGCGTATCGATGGAACCACCATAGGGTATCTTCGTAAGAGATCGAACGATCGGTTCATCACGTGTATTTGAATAGATGTAGGCTGCTTCGGGAAGTTCCTTGTGCGCGTTCTTCAAAAGAGAAGAAATGATCGTCTCATGCGGAAGGCTCGATAAGGTTTTGAGACATTCTTGATAAGTCTCGGATAGAATATCTTTTTCAGCGTTGAGTCTGATTTTCTTTACTTCGATTTCGACGCTACTCGTCTCCTGTGTTTTGAGCACGTCGATTTGTTTTTCTAGTTCTTGTTTCTTCTTCACTGACGCTTCGTCTATCATTTTTTGTTTTGCTTCAAGCATCAAGACTGCTTGCTTCTCCGCATCTTGGAGGATGTGGGTGACTTTTTCTTTTCCTTCTTTCTGAATGTTCTCGATTACCTTATCTAATCCCATGGACACCACAGTCCTTTTTTTCGCATGTCTGCATCATCTCGTTTGTGGATGCATGTGTGTTGGTTACATTTTTGTCCAGAGCAAAAAGGCGATGACAAGCCCGAAGAGAACAATGGTCTCNNCACCAATGGTTTTTTGTGCCCATGCAGTCGCAAGTGCTGCAGAACCGATAGCGACACCAGCGCCTATTGCGATGATTCCTGCTTCTATTGCCATGTGTTTTCTACCTCCTTTTTTTTCTTATTCTGTTGTCGTATATTTTCTTTTATATCCAAATGGGTTGAATCGAATTCCTTCTCCTTTGTAAAACTTCATGAAGAACTCGACATAATGAAGCCTGACTGCTTGGATGCCTGAGGAGAGCGCTCCGAGGGCAAAGACCATGAGCTGCATAAAGATAAGGAGAATGACTCCCAGGATGCCGATGATGATGTTTCCGCTCAGGATCAACCCAAGACCGATCATGTTGAAGGCGAACGCCATCGCTGCTTTTGCTACGCAGATTGCTGCTAGTCTCGTATAGGACATGAGATGACTGGTGACTTCTAAGACCTCGACAAGGCCAAATCCACCCGCCACTATTATGATCATGACGACCCCAAGGATGCCTAATACCAATGAAGTATACGGGACAAGCAGCCCGCCGAACGAAAACCCTGATTTCACTAGCGGGATGAAGATGTTCCATACGAACGGTGCTACAACCGAGCCTTTCAAGGGTTTGAGCCATTGTCCGATAGTCCAATCCGCCATCACGAAGATCAAGAGCGCTAACGCGGTGAGTACACAAAGAAGACCGATTTTGGTGACCGCATGTTTCCGATCATGTTTCCGCTCGACGATAAATCCGATAAGAAGCCCTAGTCCAAGGTGCAGGTATCCTGCGATGATCGAGATGACCAGCAGTTGGGTCATCCCAAGGGATTCCATTTTATGAATCACAGAGGGAATCGGGATGTGAAATCCCAGCAATGTTGACCAGCTGTACGCTGCTTCTCCCGCCTCAGCAGCTGGAGGCAGGAACGGCAGACCAAACATGTCACCGAAGAGGAATAAACCAAAAATGGATGCAAACACGCCAGCGATGATGATGTACCATCCGATGTTCGAAAACCCTTCACTATCCTTGAAGTATTTCATGAAGAGGACACCAAACAGGATCAGGAGAATCCCATAGCCGATATCCCCAACCATCAGCCCAAAGAACAAAGGAAAAATCAACGAGAGAATGAAACTGGGGTCGATATCCCGATAATTGGGAAGAGAGTACAATTCTAGGAGATATTCAAAGCGTCGAACAGGCCAAGGGTTCTTTAACAAAGTCGGTGGTTCGTCATCATGTTTCGATTCGATCTCTTGGATGTACAGTGATCCTTGCATGTCCTTTTCAAGAGTTTCTTTGACATTTTTTATCTGATTTTTTGGGACCCAGCAGTCAATAAGGAAAGAATGCTCCGTGGTTCCGAACAGCACCGGTGCCTCTGCTTTCTGCACCTCAATAGTGAGATATTCTTCACTGGCAAGGATGAACTCCGCGTATCGTTTTCGGAATTCAAGGATGTCTTTTGTCGTCTGTAGTAGTTTATCGGAAAGCTCCTGTTTTTGCTCAGTCCATTTTTCAATGAATTGTTTCGGTAGACCTGTTCCTTCAGGGAGTTTTACCTCAGTAAAACCACAGTCGTTGAGAAGCTTTCCGCCATCTTCTGCATGTGGTTTTGCGATGAATAATGCGACCATCTGATCGTCTGCATCAGAGGTGAACAGCTCATAATCATCGGTGATTGTTGGAAGTTGTTCTGTTAATTTTTTCAGGTCTCGGACATACCCGGTAAACACCGTCACATGATCGTAACCCTGATAATCTTCCAAGGGGATGTCCATCGCAGCGAACGGCTGTAACTGACGGATCCGCTCATCGAGTTTCCGAAAATGCTCCTCGATCCGTGTTTTCGTCTCGGTTAATGAAAGTACACTGAGTTCCATATCCTGTATTTTTAGGCCAACATCTCGTTGTATCTGCTTTTCTGAGAGTTTTTCAGGGATCTTCTGTTTCTCTCGTTCAAGGGCAAGCATCTGAGCACTCGAACGTATCTTTAAAAGATTTTGACTCACCCCTGATGCTTTTTTAGTTGGGACACCAAGACGAAGCTGGTCCTCAGCATCACTGGGTTTAAAATCAATAATATGGACAACCTCTAAGGTGTGCAGCAGCTCAATGGTGTTCTCTAAATCTTGTTTTGCACCAATGATTAACGTCCGCTGCATCTCCTGAGGCTTAAACATGCACAAACTCCATAAATTCCTCGACAAAAAACTCCTTAGCCTTTTTTATCTGCGCTTTCTTTTTCAGAGCCTCAGCATCAACCATTGCTTTCGTTACAACACGCTGTCGTTTCTCCCCTATCTCCTTTTTTGCAGCAGCAAATACAGCGTCTCGTTCTACCTTTATACGTCGCTCCCCGTCATCCTCAAGTTTTTGTGCTTGCTTCTGAGCCTGAGTGAGAATCTCGTTTCTTTTATGCTGTGCAGTGTCAATGTTACCCCTGATTTCTGCTTCTGTTGATTTCAATTTTTCAAGGATTTCCTTTCGTTCCATTGTCTATACACATCCAGCTGTTGGCTTTGGAAGGGACAACACCGTAATCTCACCTCATTATTAAAAATATCTGTATGTATTTTTAATCTGGTTTAAACATAAATATTATAGGGAGAAAAAACAAAAAAAATCGGACGTTACCAATATACAAAACAGGCATATAAACGTGATGATGTCACCAATTTTTTAGTCCTGTTAATGTCGAGGTATATAATATGCCATTTATTGTTCTAATCTTATGAATAACGATTTCTCCGATGCGTTCATAATCTTTTGCTTCAATTTTTGCGATAAAATCGTATTTTCCGAATAATGAATGAAGTTCAATAATCTCAGGGATTTTCGAGAGTTTATTTAATACTTCAGATTCACGCGATGGTGAAACACACATAAGAACAAAACCTATTGCCACCTGTATTCCTCCTTTACCATCAATATACTAACATTTCGTTCCTTAAAAACATATCCTTAATGACGGCTTCATCCCGAAATAGATAACTA
>JAFNFT010000056.1 GCA_017885605.1 Methanobacteriota archaeon
ATCTATACTTTTATCCAGATGAGGAAGATAGTCCCACTGACCTTTTTTTCAATTGGTATGGGTACCTCGTCACAGGATGCGGAGATGGTTATCTGGATTTTTCCTAACCCGATAAATAGTCTTGATGTGATCGTTGCCTCATCACCAGCGCCAATTTTGGAGAGAAGACCGCCATAGCTTTTGTAAATGAGTTTGAAAATACCACCCGTGATATAAATTTCCCAGGTGACGTTGCTTGCATCTGTATTACCGTTGTTTTGTATCACTGCGGAAACTCCTTTCGAACCAGTAATATCTCCAATTTCTAGGGATGGGAGGTTTTTCTCTGTAGTAAAGCCCCAGACTGGCCCATCGGTGTATGCTCCGAAGCTGTCAGTTGCGCGAATCATCCAATAATACGTCGTCATAAAGGAAAGCGTCCCAGGGTCAAAAGTGGTCGCTGTGAGATCTTCTGCGATTAACGGTGGAGCGGGGCTTGTCCCAAAATAAAGGTCATAGGTCAGCGAGTCATTGTCAGGATCACTACACGTCCAAATAAGATCACTATCAATAGGAACGTTACTTGAGTTATCTGCCGGTGATGGGTTAGTTGGCTCGGATGGTGGGGTGTTAGTGCCTTGATATTTCAATACCCACACGTCGACGAGTTCGTCTTGATAGACCCCTGTGCTTCCTACGACAACGTAACCGCAATCAGCCGTCTGTATCCCATAATTCGCTACATCTTCTTTTCCCTCGTTATCAATGATATCGGACCACTCCTCAATCCCATTTTCATCAGTTTTGATAAGATACATATCAGGGATTTGTGTCACAGGATTGGTGTATTCTCCAGCGATGAAATATCCACCATCAGTGGTTTGTTGCACGCTGTGCGCCTGATCATTGGCAGTCCCTCCGAAAGTATAATCCCACTCGATGTTACCGGTTCCATCTGTCTTAATCAACCAGATATCACCTTCACCTGCTCCCTCGGATGCTGTTACTCCGCTTATGATGTACCCGCCATCTGTGGTTTGTTGCACAAAACTACCTTCCTCGTACTCTGAGCCGCCCATGACATGATTCCATTCTTCGTTCCCGTTCATATCTGTTTTGAGTAATAAAAGATCGCTATTTCCTCCAGAAGATTCAATCACACCTGTGATGATGAACCCTCCATCGGTTGTTTGTTGAACATGATTCCCACCATCAAGACCGGTGCTTCCAAATGTATGATTCCATTCTTCGACTCCTACTGAGTTCATTTTGATTAACCAGACATCAGCGCTGCCAGCGCCATAGGAGCTAGTCCATCCGACCGCTATATATCCACCATCCGAGGTCTGAGAAGCGCCTTGGAGGTTATCATAATAATCGAAATTTCCAAAGAGAGACGTCCAAGAGATATTTCCTTCGCCATCTGTTTTTATGACATATCCATCGATGTGATACGTATATCCTGTGTATCCTGCAATGATATAACCACCATCAGAGGTCTGTTGAATCGACCTGCCGACATTTTCATTGTACGCAATCCCATGGGTTTGAAACCATTGCTCGTTCCCATCACAGTCGAGCTTCAGTATGTAAATATCACCTCTCCATGGCATGAAAGCATTTCTATCAAACGCCCCGGTGATGATATACCCCCCTTCAGAAGTCTGCTGCACGCAGTTACCCCAATCTATCTTGGGACTTCCGTAGGTGTTCGACCAATCAATCGGTGGTTGAAAAGTTGGTTGTTTTCCTATAGCAACATGAGTTCCTATAGCTGATGCAATCATACTTCCTAATAACAATAGAACAAATATACGAGAGATTTTTCCATTCATTTTTTTAATTCCTCCGTTTAATATAAACATCCTAACGATATTTAAACGTTTTCACAGAAGGAAAATCAAATAAATTTTCCTTAGCTTACTATCGTAGATTATTGTTATTTTCAAGGAGAAGATTATGTTGGAATAAAAGGCTTCATTTAAACCAGTTTTTTTCCCTTAGTCTAATTTATTGATTGAATAAGATTTAAAAAGGGAATGGGTATTATTATATAACATAAACAGGCGAAAATTATGAAAAAAACTCTTTTCTCGGGGAAAGGAATCACGGTTGGTGTCTTACTTTTCCTTCTGAGTACCACAATTTTTCCAACGGGTTGTTGTACAACTGGTGAACCATCTTCTGAATCATTGATGAATACTACCGACAACAGCGGAGCCGTAGAAAGGGTGTCTGTGCCTGAGGGAGTTGAAATAGGAGATCTTATTCTTGTTGATATTCGACTTGACCAGGCGAACCCGTGGAAACGACCTGGATTATTTAATGAACACAGTGCTATTTATGTTGGAAATGATATGCTCATTGAAGCAAATGGTGTGGTGCGCTATCGAAATTTTACCCAGTTTAGTCACTGGTGCAGAAATTTTGTGTTTTTACGAGTGAAAACCGCTAATGAGTCACAGAGACTAGCAGCCGCGGAATGGGCAAAAAGCAAAATTGGTACAGCGTATCAGGTTTTTTTTGATTTTCCCTGGTTTGGTCTGAAAATAGCGGATACAAATAGAAAATTTCCGACAGCAAATCTACTGTACTGCGCAGAACTTCTCTGGGCTGCATACTATAATCAAGGAATCGATATCGATCGAGATGGATGGACCTATCCTTATTGGGTCACACCCAATGACATACTCTATGATGATGACGTTGAAATAATCTATAGGGATGTGACGAATACCACTGAGATCATTCAACCGGATAAAGGTGTGTATCTCGCGAATAAAAAAATAGCTGTCACTGTTTTTAATACGGTTGTTATTGGATTTCTTGACATCGAGGTCACTACAGAAAATGAGAATATTACTAGCGTTGATTTTTATATCGATGCTGTCTTCAAGGCAACAGATACAACCCCACCGTATATGTGGAGTTGGAACGAGCGAGGCTCTGGGAAAAAAGTCATAACCGCGGTAGCTCGTCAGGATGATGGGAATCACTATTCGTCTAAGATAACAGTGTGGAAGTTTTTCTAAACCGTACAATTATTTTTTTGTATGAACTGGAAATGCAGGTACGTATGCATCCATAAACTATAAAAAAACACAAGGTATCTGTTTTCTTAAAAGAATTGGATGGTGTTCGTGGATGGGATATGGTGAATACAAAACTAAAGTGAAACTTGACTATATTCAAGATTTTGAGATGATGTTTGAACGGATGAAGATCGATCGTCCGAGAGAAGCAGCAACCTATTATACGATTCTTATCATAGATTGTCCGAAAGAGTTTTCTGAGTTTCTGAAAACAGCAGAGGAACTCACGAATATTACGAGACGGCCTCTGGAGACTGGCAGAAATTCTTTGTTGAAAAACGGTTTAATCGCTGAGGTATTATTCTCAGCGCATTCAGAGGAGGATTTCGGAAGAGAAAGCTATCTTCCCGTGCACCCGAAAGTGATCTGGGAGGATATCAAAGATGATCTGAAGACCGTGATAGCACCAGATACGTTTACCGCGATATACAATAGGCTTACAGAGTATTCGACTTCTTATAATGAGCATTTTCAAACGTATGGGATTAAAATCAAACGCGATGGGAACGTCACGCTTCGATATAGCGGGAAATGGATCCTGTACAACATCCTGAACAACTGTTTGGAGAAGAAGAATAACCTGCGGATGCAAATCGGCGGGGAGCGGTTCTTCGAGGAACCCTTTGTTCGCTATTTCAAGAAGTTTTTAGCACTCAACACCAAAGTCGAGCTTCTGATCGATTCTGAAACCAACATCGATATCGCAAAACAGCTGAAGAACGCGTATGGCGATAACCTGGATATCCGGTACTTCTCGGAGAACACCTCCGGTACGATGCGGAATTACGTCTATGGGAAAGAACTTGCGGTGAACGGGATAAAAATCCTTGCTGAGGAAGGCACCGAGCCATGCTATGTTGGAACCGCGTATGTGAATCTTGAGGATATCGAGCTGCTGAATGGAAAATTCGAAAACCTGTGGAATCTTGCAAAAAAACTCCCTGAAAAAGAAAAGTAAGATTCCTCTTTATTCCCCTTTTTTTTTTATTTTTCTAAGAGATGTATACCATTACGTACTTTTTTATGATCATTGGATAAAAAAAAGGAAGAAGGGAGATTGTTCTTATTCCGTTGGTTCTTGTGTTTTTGCTGCATCCCACAGAGACCGTACCACCAGGATAATGGCGGCGGGTGCAATAAAGATAGCGAGATACTGGGTGATGTTAATGAATAATGGTGCAAGCTCACGGAAGCTTCCGAAGATCCAGGTCACTTGTGAGACCGCTATCGCAAGACCAATCAAAATGATGGATGCGATCAAGAACGTGGGTATTTTTTCTTGGGTGACTGCTCCGAGGGCGAAGAACGAGAGGATTCCGACGAGAAATCCAAGTACCGCGACAATGATTCCGAGCGGTGTTTCGAAGTCTGTTAGGTTTGCGTTCATCGCTTGTCCTACACCAAAGATCAGTCCGACAACAACAGCGACACAGATCCCGATGAGGAAAAGCCAGCTGCCTAATTTCTTTATTGTATATTCCATTTTCCACCTTCCTAGTTTTATTAGACTTAGCAACGGTATGGTTCTATTTAAGTTTTCGCCAACAAAACGTTTAAAACAAAGGAGGGTAAGTCAAAACCTTAAAAATGATAGTTTTATATACTTGTATCGGTCAAGCATTGACACGGCTTTAACTAATGTTTTTTGTGCGAATCAAATGACAACCTGATGCTCTACAATTTCATTTCTTTTCTATTAGATAGGCTATTCCAAAGAGTAGAGGTACGATGAAAAACGCTAAACCTATGACAAAAATACCAAAGGCATTATAAAATGCTTCTGCAACACTATTACCTGCTATTGATTGTATAGAATTCATACTAAANNATTGCGGATATAGTACCACAAAAACGCAATAGTATTCCAAAAGCAGTATACTCGTGCTTAATTTCTTTACGCATTGGTTTGGTTTCCAATTTTTTCTGTTCTTCTAATGATTTTAGGAATTCAGGTTTATTCTCTTCCTCAATTTCCATGACCTCTGCCTCCGCCTAGGCGTTTTGTAACAATTCCTTCCTTAAAAACCTAACTTCTCATATTCATATTTGCCATTATAGATTGACAGCTAAAGCATACATTGGTGTCGTTATCCTGTTCGATTTCTGATCCGCAGATTTTACAGTGCGGGGTCAAGGAATTATAATCTCCTTCACACTGGGTAATTTTTCTCTCCACACTTTATGTGCTTTTTTCTTATAGATATCTTCTATCTCAATTGATTCGTTAATCAATTTCTCTCCCACTTTAATGAAATGATCCACACCTTTCTCACTGTTTTTTATCCGTCCTAATTCGTTTCCTTTAGTGGTGTGATAATCAAGGGCATAATCTGGGATATCCACCTTTAATTTACCTGAATCATCTTCCCAACAGCTCTTAACATACACCTGGAAATGATCTGATATACGTGATTTTGGACTTTGACAAAGTAACAAAACAATATAGGCAAGAGCCATTTCCCATTCTTCGTTATTGCTTTCATACAAGAAATCCATATCATCTATAGCCTTAGAAACTCGTAATACAACATCGGGGTTAGCAAGGCCAACATCTTCATAGGCGATTATCTTCAAACGATTCCGTAACCACCCAAAAGAAGGTTTACCCTCATGAGCAAGTTCCAATGCAAAGAACATAGCTCCTTCTTCATCTCCCCTTCGTATGGTTTTCTGGATCACACTTTTAACTTCATCATCGTTGTATTCATGTTTTTTTGTCTTAAATAAAGTCATTCTATAACCTCACTTCAAAGAATCCCCGATAACTTTAATACCTTGTTGGAAAACCTTAAGAATTGGCATGGAAGAAAATCTTAAGAATTCGTGTGGTTCAAAAAGAAAGAATTGTGGGGAAATAACCCTCTTAGATTGATTGACATTATCAGTAGTACTTATCCTTCAAATGACAAGAATTGACACGCATATTTAAATATTATTCATTGTTCGCCTCGTTTCAAGGAGTAAAACCATGTTATAGAGTTTTGATAAATTTCCAGTCTGTCATTTGTCCGCCATATCTTTAAATACAAATATTGTGAAAATGTAACATGCTAATATGTATCAAAAAGGAGTGAAAGGAGAGAAACCATGCCTAAAATAAATGTGATATATGAATTAGAACCAAACTACCTCAATGAAGAAACCCCTGATTATAAAATAAAACTAACCAATGACAAAGGGAAAAACGTCAAAGTCTCTGATAAAGTCTTTGATCTCATGCTAGATGAAGGATTACTACGCAAAACCGATGATGGATACGTCTTTGTCGGAAAATACGAAGATCTTTACGGCAAGAAAAAGAAAAAACCTCACAGTTAAGTGCAGTCCCAGCGAAGGAGGGTCTGCTTCTCTTTTCGAGCATCACCTCTTCTTGTGTCCCAGGCCCTCCCTTCTCCAACTATTTTTTTTACAAAGGGAGGAAAATCTTATACCATCACAGTAAATTCTCTTTCTGGAACCAACAATGAAAAAACCTGAAAAGCGATTCCATAAACGGACAGATGAAGAACTCACTGATTTTATCAAGAAATTAGAATTGCAGGCGGTAGAGACGGCAGAAGAACGTCTCCCCCTCTACCTCAAAGTTGATTTGAAAGATGCCCGTCTTATCCTTGATGTCGGCTGCGGTTCCGGGTTTGTCACCAGAGATATCGCACGACTCACAAAAGGGATAGTCATCGCCGTCGACGGATCTGTTTCCCTCCTTACAGTCGCACAACGAATTCTCAATGAGTATACCAACATCACCCTCTGCAGGGGCGATGCGCAGCAATTATGCTTTGCAGACAACACATTTGATCTCGTTACCTGTAATTTACTGTTAATGTGGGCAGACGACCCACAAACGGTTGTCAACGAGATGACTCGAGTCGTCAAACCAAAAGGGAAGATCCTTGCCTCCCTTGAACCAGATTACGGAGGGAAGATCCACTGGCCAGAAAACAAAAAAGTAGACCCCTTGTTTGCAGGAGAAGCGATCAGAAAAAAAGGTGGTGACCCGCATATCGGACGAAAACTACGGAAACTCTTTATCACCGCAGGGCTCGAAACAGTCATCGGTATTGGTAATAACAGAATCTGGTCCTGCGAAGAAGATAAACAATACTACCTTCACTCCCGGGATTTCTATATCAAGATATTGATGGATGCGGGACTAACGGAAAAAGAAATCGATCAATGGGAATATGAGTTTCTCAAATCACTCGACGAAGGTGTGCAACTGAACTTCTTCCCACAGTTCTATGCGATTGGTACAAAACCGAAATCTTAAGAACATTTCGTAAATCTCTTTAGTGAGAAAGATGACTGCTACGATAATAAATGGAAGAGAGATCGCAAAGGAAATCCGCAGTAATATCGCTGCAGACGTTCAACGATTAAAAAAGAAATATCAGCGAGAACCTCTGATTACGACCATACTCATTGGTAAGAATCCCTCTTCTGATCTGTATCTTAAATTACGGACCACAGCCTGCAACGAGGTAGGTATCACCTCAAGACTCCTGCGATTCGATGCAGACGTCTCAGAAGAAACCATTCTTCAGACCATACAGGACCTCAACANNGTTGAGGGTTTTAACCCAGAAAATCTCGGAAGAACACTGATCGGTGATGAGGCACTAGTCCCCTGTACGCCGTTATCAGTTCTGACTATACTAGAGCATGAGCAGATTCCGTTCCAGGGAAAAGATGTTGTGATTGTGAATCATAGCAACATCGTTGGAAAGCCACTTGCTGCACTTCTACTCAATCGAAACGCAACCGTTGCTATCTGCCATGTGTATACAAAGAATCTGAAACAGTATACATCGAAAGCAGATATTCTGATCACCGGTGCAGGAGTGCTAAATCTCATTACGAAGGATTATATCAAAAACAAAGCAGTTGTTGTGGATGTCGGCATCATTGAAACCAAAGATGGGATCCGTGGTGATGTTGATTTTGAGTCTGTACAAGAGACGGCAGCATTGCTGACACCTGTGCCTGGTGGTGTCGGCCCTGTAACGATCGCATGCGCGTTATCCAACATGACGAAAACCTATAAAAACTGCGTTGAAAAGGAATAAAATATTGAAACCTAGTGAACAAATTAGGGTTCTAACGATATGTTTTTACAGAAAATAAAAACAGAACATTTGTAGTATTATCGTTCAATTTCAAAAGATATTTTCATCTCTGCTCTATAGAGACTCACTTTATCGTTTTCAACCTTAATATCGAATTTCCTTACTTCTGCTCGTCGTATCTTTCGTACTGTTTTTTCAGCTTCGAGTATCGCATTTTTAGCGGCATCTGAAAAACTTTTTTCGGATGTTCCTACGATACTAATTATCTTATAGACCTCCATTTGTTCAATCACCTCTTTCAATCATTAAACGAATTCACGTTCTTTAACTTTTGTCATGAAATTATGGTTACAGATTTTGTTCATTAGGAAAAAAAAAGATTCGCAGTAAAACCATTCACCAAAACAAGCATCACGCCTCTGACCTGTTAAAAAAGTACGTCCCTAACCCCATGATGATGATACAGACCGCTGAGATGATGCCAAGATCAACTAATGGGTGCAGAACGTTGTTGACACCTGTCAGGCTCCCGCGCATCCCATCGATCATATAGAACAGCGGATTGCAATACGAAAGAATCTGTAACCATCCAGGCAGAGAAGTATTTACAGGGTAAAACGCTGAGGACAAAAATAACAAAGGCATCAGAATCAGACTCATAATGGACTGGAACCCTTCGAAATCTCGCATCTTAGCAGCAATGATCAGACCAAATCCGACTGCGGTAAACGACAGCAACACCATGATGACGATTGTCAGTAGCAACCCCTGAAAATCGACAATAGGCACGCCCAGGACAAGGGCAATGATCATAATGATAAAGCCTTGAAACAACGCAATCGTCGCACCCCCGAGGGTCCTACCAATGACAATCGACAGCCAACTCACCGGTGCTACAAGCACCTCTTGTAAGAAGCCGGATTGTTTATCCCAGAGGACGGAAACACCGGTAAACATGGAGGAGAACAAAATCGCCATCGCGATAATCCCTGGGGCGAGAAAATTGATGTAGGAACCTTGCATGCCTGGAAACACCGCGATGTTGAACCCAAACCCAAGGATGAAGAGGAAGAACAACGGCTGCACGATGGTGGAAACAACCCTACTTTTCGCACGAAGAAATCGTTTCATCTGTCGAAGCCATAACATATAGATTGCCTGGAGGTCCTTCTGATTCATTCTTTCCGCCGCCTCAGGTGAAATCCCGCTGGTCTGGTTGTTCTACTGCGAGGAGTCTCAGGATTCTGCTCCCGTATGCTTCGTCCTGTGTAGTAGAGAAACACATCATCAAGGGTTGGTTTCCGAACATCAACTGAAGAGATCGATACGTTTATTGTCCGTGCAATATCAAAGATTGTCGGTATTTTTTCTTCGCCTCGCTCAACACCCAGTGTCAAAAAAGAAGCATGAGGCGTGATGTTACTCACCCAGGATTCCTGTTCTAACCTCATCTGTAATTGTCGACTATCGGAACACGATAACGTAATCACATCATGGCCAACTGATTTCTTCAAGGTGACAACCGTGTCAATCACCAGTATTTTCCCATGATCAATAATCCCAATACGATCACATAAAAAATCAGCTTCATCCATGTAATGGGTCGTCAAAAAAATCGTCGTGCCCTCTTCTTTATTTAACTGCTTAATGTACTCCCAGATTGCTCTTCTTGTCTGAGCATCAAGACCCAATGTTGGTTCATCTAAAAAAAGCACGGTGGGGGAATGCATCAGACCCCGAGCGATCTCCAAGCGTCGTTTCATGCCACCCGAGTAATGCTTCACTAGGACATCTTTCTTATCTACTAAATCGACAAGGGTGAGGACTTGTAGTATCCGTTTTTTTCTGGTTTCTTGTGTCAATCCGTACATCCGTGCATGAAAATCAAGGTTCTCTTTCCCCGTCAGTTCAGTGTCTAATGCTGGCTCTTGAAAGACAACCCCAATGTTTTCTCGTACGCATGCCCGTTGATTCAGGATATCAAACCCTGCGATAGAGGCAGAACCCTCACTGGGGTATAACAAGGTGGTAAGCATTTTAATCGTCGTTGTTTTGCCTGCGCCGTTTGGGCCGAGAAACCCGAAGATTTCCCCTTTATTAACAGAAAAATGTATGTGATCAACCGCAGTAAATCCATCGAATTTTTTGGTAAGATCATCTGTTTCAATAATACTCATACCTATTCCTGTTTCGGTCTGTGTTATCAATATCATTCGTTTTAATAAATTATCCTTTTTGTACCACAGCGAAATAATTGTCAGGTAATCGCTTCGAATGAATTCGTACGGATTCGATATGCTGGATATGCAGCCCTACACTCTGCAATTCTTGGAGAAATTCACCTCTGCTATACAGATGATAGAACCGGGGGATATTCAGGTTATGTTGCCTCCAGTAGATGTCGATATCACCAAAATCACGGCTCCGGATGATGAATTCCTTGAGGAAATGCCGGTAGAATTTATCCTGCCAGCGTGACCAGACGCTAATCAATGCGGTTCCCTGTGGTTTAAGGACGCGGGTAATCTCTGTTAGAGCAGTGCGACGATGTTCTCGTCCTTGAATGTTATGTAATGAGGCGATAAATAAAACTGCGTCAAGCGTTCCATCCGCAAATGGGAGTTGTACGACATCACCATGGATCAATGAGATGTTCCGATAGGATGTATGGTGCAGTTTCTTCTCAATGATACGAAGGAATCTCTGTGAAATATCTATTCCTATTACATGGGAACATCGTTCAGCGCAGGAAAAAAGATGACGCCCGTTCCCACACCCAAGATCTGCAACAATATCATTCTGTCTAAGCGAGTTGATAAAATCCAGACAATAGCTCCAGGGTTTTTGTCTTGTGGCATCAAAACTTTCCGCTATGGCATCCCAGGTTTTTTGTGCGGATAAACGATACTCTGACTGCATTGCTCTCCCTTAGAGTATTTGTGTCATTTTAGATGATCTGCGACAAGTTCGAATGCGATCACCGGGTGTTCAAGATGGAACGCCTGAATCGTCTTTGGATGCAACTCCCCAAACACACCAATCTCTTTTTCTTTTTTTAAGACTGTTGCGCATCGTCCTTCAATGAAAGCTGCATGGGTTTTCTCTTTTATCACTGGTTTATCTCCACATTCTCGCAGCACGGTTTCCACAAGTGATTTACATTCAGTGAAGTTTGCCTTCGCATCTATCTTAAGACCTGCGAGATGACATCGGTTTTTCGCAGACTCATCAACAACAATTCCGACTTCAAAGATCTGCTGGGGTAACGGGTGATGTCGATTTTCTCGAAGGAGTTTTAGCAGGGATGGCAATAGGCTCATCCGTAATCCACTATATTCCGCACCAATAGGGTTTTCAATCTCGACCATCGCTCTTTTTTCCAGCCCCATGCGTTGAAACTCATCGTCTTTGTTGGAAATGACAAACGTCGTCACCTCGTTAAATCCAAGGCCTATCATGAGCAGACGTAAGCCTTCAAAGAAGATTTGACCTGGTAACCTTCCCCCGAAGGTCAGAGATTTAGGTAAATCTGTTTCAAACTGATCGAATCCGTATCCGACTGCGACGTCCTCAACAAGGTCAACCTCATGGAGGATATCAGAACGCCATGCGGCGATATCGACTACAAGTGTTCCATCGCCTATATCGATGGCATTATGTCCCATTTTTTCTAGATAGGTGATGATGTCTTTTTCTGTGAACATTGTTCCAAGGATTCTATTCACAGAAGCAAGGGATAATTTTTTGTGTATCGGGGTAAAATCAGGGGATATTATTTTTTTTCCTTCATCTAACACTGTTGTTTGGTAGATTGTTCCGCCTCGTTCTGCCAGTGCGGATGTGACGATGTTGAGCGCATAATTGATTGCTTTTCTGTCGGTGCCAGTGACATCAATGAATATCTCTTTTGTGCACGGGGTTACCTCTGTTAAACTCCCATTAATAATAGGGGGGAACGAGAGCACATTATTATTCGAATCGACGATCAAAGGATATTTGTCAAAACTATCGAGGAGATGGGCGTAATCAACGCCTTTTTCATGTTTTTTCAAGATCTCACGCAGGGTCATTGGTTCATCTTTTGCTAATGGTACAAAGGAAACAGAATCAGGATCTACTGCTTTGTAGACGAACGGTGGTTTTACTGGTTCTGCGTTATGCACACCGATAGCGACTTTCTTTCTATTTCTCCCCAACCCGACATGAAGTTTTTCTTGTAATCCCATCAGCGATGTTATGAGTTCATCGGTCATTGTTACGTTTTTCACAAACGCGGTGGTGACAAATGGTCTTATTTTTTTTACGGAGGCATCGACGGTCAATGTAACATCTGAAATGGCAGTCTCGTAAGTCTGTAACCCTGTGTGAAACCCAAAAAAAGCTCGTGATGCACGTGCGATGCCTTCTACCGATGTGAGATCAGGTCGATTGGGAAAAAACTCGATGTTGATCTCATCACCATTCATGTGACTGAAATCTCCGCCGATCATTGGAAGTCTTTCGATGAGTGTTTCCTTGGGGATAGTATGACCAAGCAACTGAATGAAATCTTGATAATCGAAGGTCACAAGCGGCATATAAACAAGGGAATAGAATGGAGGTATATTTGATTTTGCCGTTGTTAGGGAATAAAGTGGATGTGTTATAAAACTTTAAATACAGTGATTGTTATTATTTTTGAAAACAATGGCGAAGACCCTGGTGCTTAATATCGATCGTGACGATGATTTTGGTAGAAAAGCTCAGGTAAAAAGCCCGATTATTGGTCTTCAAGATAACATAGATGCTGCGAATAAATTAGGTCGGATCGATGCGGAAGACTCGGATCTAAACGCTATTTTTTATGCAATTTCAATCTATGAATCATTAAAAAAAGAAGGAAAAGACGTCGAGATAGCGACCTTATGTGGAGACATCAGCGTTGGTGTGAAATCAGATCAGAAACTCTCTGAACAACTTGATTTCGTTATTAAAGTAACCAACGCGGAGGATGCTATCTTGATTAGTGATGGTGCTGAAGACGAATATATCCTGCCTATCATCCAAACCAGGCTAAAGATTAATTCGATTCAACGGGTGAATGTGAAACAAAGCAAACAACTTGAGGATACCTATTATCGGATCATTAAACTCCTTGACGAGGATAAAGTAAAGAAACAATTTTTCCTCCCCATCGCATTAATTTTGATTGTCTGGGCTATTTTCGCTATCTTCGGGATGGCAGCCAGTGGGTTTGGCGCTATCTTATTTACGTTGGGTATTTATCTTTTGATTCGAACGTTTAACTCAGAGAAGAAAGTAGCAGTCATCTGGCATGAATTCAGAGAAGGGCTTCTCACCGGCAGACCATCATTTTATACGACCATTCTTTCCATAGTGATTATCGCTGTGAGTCTGTTTTATGCGTACAACAACACTTTCAGTCAGTACCAGCGTTTCCTCGATGTTCTGGTCCTGAAGTTTCTTGCAGCGATCACCTGGGGGATTGTTGCGGCAGGCTTGCTTGCCGTGTTTGGACGAGTCACCGATTTGTATATCCGAGAGAAAAAGATCCTCTGGTCGTACTGGACTGTTCCGTTCTCGTTATTTGCCTTTGGTTTTATTGGTTCTAGGTTGTTTGACACCTTTGGTCAGGTCATCTGGGAGTTCCGTAATGAGCGAGGATTTATCCTTGATCCTTTTTACACCTTGACGTTTTGGGGGTATATTGCCGCAGGTATTCTCATTGTTTTTATCGGAGCAGTCAGCTATCATTATATCAAAGAGGAATTTATTGGTGAGACCTACGAACGCAATATCGAGGAACAGACACAGAAAATGTTAAAGCATCAAATGAAATAATCCTTGTACCATTGCTTTAAGAACTCTTGAGGTATTCAGCGCGAGGGATTATGACGATTATTGACAGTATCTTGATTTTTGTTAGCATCATCCTAGTGTACACAGGAGTCGTTTTTCTTCTTCATAAAAAAGGCTTCCTTAAAAAACACAATATTTCTTTTTATGGACCTGCGCTGATGTGGCGGACCGAAAAGGGAGTACAGTTTTTGAAAAACCGTGCGAAACGGAAACGATTCTGGAAGATTTACGGGAACATCAGTATTATTTTTTGTTTCATCACCATGGTGTTGATGACTCTTTTAATGATTATGACTGCCTGGTTAGTGTTCGGATTTACCCCTGAACAGCGGAATGCATTACCGGGACCCGAGGTAGCTCTTGTGCTCCCTGGTATTAATCCTATCCTTCCTCTTGAATACCTCGGGTATGTTCTTCTTGGTCTTATTGTCGCGATCATCGTTCATGAATTCTCCCATGGGATTCTCACGTTAGTTGATAAATTGAAAGTAAAATCCCTCGGGATCCTGTACTTGATTGTTCCAATCGGAGCGTTCTGCGAGCCTGATGATGAGGAAGTAAAAAAAGCAAGTATTCTCTCACGGTTGAGGATTTACGCGGCAGGCCCAGCAGCGAATTTCGTTGTCGTACTCATCTGTATTTTACTGTTTTCAGGCGTATGCATGTCCGCAGTGCAACCCATGGACGAAGGCGGTATTATTTTCACAGTTGATACAGACTCACCAGCATCGCAAATCGGTCTGCAAACAGGGGTTATCGTTACCAGTTTGAACAACACGGTGATACATTCTGGTGAAGAATATTTTACTGAATGGAACAATACCAAAGCAAATCAAACGATTAGTATCACCTATGTGAAAAGTGGTGCAGAATACACAACAGAGGCGCTTCTTGGCGACAAATATATCGAGTACGCAAAACGACCAACCATCTATACAAATAATGAATCCTACAAAGGAAAAGGATACCTTGGAGTACAATCACTCTTACGTGACTCCGTCTTCCAAGAGTATCTTGCTATCTTGAAAAACCCGTTTTATCATTTTCCACAAGGGTTATTGACGTTCTACAGCCTCCCCTTACTCGGGTACTTTGCAGGATACAACCCTATCGTTTCACCGTTTGCTGATTCCTATAGCATTACCGGTCCTATGGGAGTTCTCCCCGTACCTCTGTTTTGGATTATCACTAACGCGATCTATTGGATTTTCTGGCTGAACCTTGCTGTTTCCCTCTTTAATGTGCTTCCAATGATCCCGCTTGATGGGGGCTTCCTCTTCAACGATGGTGTCCGTGCCATCATCATGCGGTTTAAAAAAGGAATAAAGGAAGAAACGAAAGAAAAAATCGTCAAAAACGTTTCGTTAGCAATCTCACTTCTGATCCTAGCGTTAATCCTAATCCCCTTTTTTATTAAATATGTTTAACAAGGGTTTCTAATGGAGAAGCTCAGCGCCTTTTTCAACATTAATAACGCATGGTGCTGAGAGCTTCATACCTGCTTTCCGCAACGCTTCTCGCGCGGGAACTACGTACTGTTCCGTCGTATCAAGCGTCATGAGAATTTGATCCACTTGCACACGAGCAGCGGTTCCCACGGGTTTTCCGTATGCTCGTCGCATACCCATAGATACACGGTCTGCTCCTGCTCCACTTGCCTGTTTATTTTCACGGATTACAATATGAGGATAGACTCGGATACGTAAACAATAATTAGCGGATCCTATATTTTTCTCAAGAGATTTGTTCGCTGAGATACGTGCAGATTCCAATGAATTGTGCCGTAACTGGCATTTCTCTTTGGTAACCAATGACATTTGAATAGGAAACTTCGCTGTTTTATTCCCAATGACAAACTGTGTGAGACGAGATGCGGGAACCCCACCTATGTACTCTCGTCTTGTCGTTGCCTGACCTCTTACAGGACGAATCATTCTCGCTGGTTTCCGTGACATACTTTTTCACCTATCATTCAACTAGATACTTAGGAACATCGAAATAAACATGCCATTTATAAGACTTTTTACTCCAGTATCACCAAGACTTCGTTAGGAGAATAATCGAACCATAACCTTTAAAACATAGATTAGCTTGCCTATTTGGATTTGTGAGAAAACATGAAACATAAACTAGTCATGCCTGGTGATCAACTCTCCACTTCTGAGGAATTGTTACCGGGAGACGGGACATTTGAAGAAAATGGAATCATCCGAGCAACGCGAATAGGCACCTATGTGGTCAATGAAAAACATCGTACCGCAGAGGTAAAACCAGCATCGAGTACGCCTGTGCTCCTGAAAAAAGATGATGTCGTTATTGCAAAGGTGACCAATGCAAAACCAACCATGATTATCGTTGATGTCGTTCATGTCACTGGGAAAAACAGGTCTATCTCCGGGGATACCGATGCCACTATCCATGTAAAGGAAATCGCCCAAGGATTCATCAAAGACGCATCCACAGAGTACAAAGCTGAGGATTACATCCGGGCGAAAGTCATTCAAGTAAAACCGAGTGTTCAACTTGAAACAAGAGAAAGAAATTTTGGAGCCATCAAAGCACTCTGTTCAAAATGTCGGCATCCACTCATCAAAAAAAGCAATGGGCTTGAATGTGAAAACTGCGGGAACAAAGAACATCGACGCATCGCAGATGACTATGGAAATCTCGATATAGAACACCTATAAATAAAAGAAAAGGTCTGTGAGAATATGGATTTAAAAACCATCCGAAAAACAAAAACCGAACTTGAATTGGAAATCACTGGCGAAGATGAAACCATTCTTCATCCGATCACCCATATCTTACTTCAAAACGATGATGTTGAGTACGCTGCGTGTATGGCGGACAGTCCTCTTGCTGTGAAAAAACGATTGTTCATCCGTGTAAAAAAAGGATCACCTGAAGATGTGTTAAAAAAAGCGGTGAAATACCTTGAGGATGAGATTAAGCTATTTGGGAAGAATTTTGAAAAATAACAGAGCAGCGCAGTGATGAAAACCCCTGATTTTGAACACGAGATCGGTATTGATATCTATTGTACAGACTACCCCGGTGTCACTGGAAAACTTCGTTTCCGTATCGATGATTTCCGAGTAACCGAACTCTGTTTGTATCCACCAAAGAAAGACCAGGGAAATTTTACTATCGCCGAGGTCAGCAGTCGAAATTGGGAGAACCATACCCTTGTCCAAGAAATAGCACACCGATTGCATCTCTCCCAGAGACGAATCAGTTTTGCTGGCACTAAAGATAAACGAGCCTGGACGACCCAGCTGATGTCTTTTGATCATGTTTCTCCCGAGCAGATGTCTACACTGAGCATCAAAGATGTTACTTTCGAGAATATTTTTCAATCAGATGTTCCAGTGCGAATTGGAGCGCTCTTAGGCAATCGCTTTGAAATAACCATACGGAATATCTCCGACGACGTTGTCCTAGAACAGATCATTTCTCTGATTTCGCCTTTTAAAAAATGGGGTGGTTTTCCGAATTTTTATGGAATCCAGCGATTTGGGGTCATACGACCAATCACCCATCTTGTAGGAAAATATATCATTGAAGGGGATTTCGAAAAAGCAGTTATGACCTATATTGGAAATCCTCTGCCAGGGGAAAACGAAACAACCTACGCGTTACGAGAGGAGCTTGAAAAAACACGAGATTATGAGAAAGCATTCCATTCATACCCCGATGCGTTGAATTTTGAAAAAGCTATGTTGAATAAACTCATCCAGGACCCTCATGATTTCATCGGTGCGTTCAAAGAGCTGCCAAAGAATCTCTTGATGATGTTTGTGAATGCATATGAATCAGTGTTGTTTAATAAGATACTCAGTGAAAGGATCCGACGAAACATCCCGATTCATCAGGCGATCATCGGAGATATCATAGCTCCAATGAGAAAGGATGTTATCGTGAATGAAACCATCCCAGTCACCGAATCGAACATCGATAAAGTCAATGCACAGATCTCCAAAAAAAAAGCGGTTGTCACAGGTATCCTTATCGGATACGATACGATGTACGCAACTGGTGAAATGGGGGAAATCGAACATACCATTATTGATTCGCAGAAGATCGACCCACGGGATTTTATCATCCCTGAGATCCCATTCCTTTCTTCCTCCGGCACAAGACGACCGTTGCTTGCGTTACTGCCCTGCCTTGAATGGACCTTACATACTGATGAATACGCTCAGGATCATCAGGCGCTTACCATGCGTTTTGAGCTACAAAAAGGATGTTACGCAACCTCCCTTCTACGAGAGATAATGAAGTCAAATGACCCAAGGAATTATTAGGGGAATCTATGAAGGGAAACGATTTTAACGACATTGTGTTATTACCTGAACACTTTCATCTCTCCTGAGCCTTATTTGGTGTATACCAATGATAGAATCTCCTCAACAGAAATACAACCCCAAAGAAGTAGAAGAACGTATTCAAAAATTCTGGTACGACAGCACCATTTTCAAAAAATCAATAGAACAGCGAAAAGAATGTCCCCCTTACATCTTTTTAGAAGGGCCGCCGACCGCTAATGGACTTCCTCATCCTGGTCATGTCCTAACAAGAGTCATGAAAGATTTAATCCTGCGTTATGAGACGATGAACGGTCATTATATCCTGCGGAAAGCGGGATGGGACACCCATGGGTTGCCTGTTGAAATAGAGGTTGAAAAAAAACTTGGTCTTGAGGATAAACAAGCAATCGAGACCTATGGTGTCGCAAAATTTAACGAGGAATGCAAAAAAAGCGTCTTCCGCTATGAACACGCATGGGTGGAAATGACCCAGCGAATAGCGTTCTGGCTTGACATGGACGACCCCTATATCACGTTGAAGAATGAATATATTGAATCAGTCTGGTGGTCGCTGCAGCAGGCCTGGAAAAAGAAATTATTGTACCGTGGTCATAAGGTAGTTCCCTATTGTCCTCGATGTGGAACCGTACTCTCCACTCATGAGATATCTCAGGGTTACAAAGTCGTCGAGGATCCATCGATTTTTGTGAAATTTAAAATAAAAAACGAGGAAGGATATTTTCTTGCATGGACCACAACACCCTGGACGTTAATTTCCAATGTCGCTCTCGCGGTTCATCCTAAGGAGCATTATCTGAAGATACGGTCAAAGGGTGAAATACTTATTTTAGCTGAACAACGCGTAGCAGCCCTGCTCAAAGGCCAGGAGTACGAAGTACTTGATCGTTACACCGGTAAAGAACTAGAACATAAAGAGTACGAACCACTTTTTACCTATAGTTCTCCTCAAAAGAAAGCATGGTATGTCGTCCTAGCGGATTTCGTCACCATGGAAGACGGCACCGGCATTGTCCATATCGCTCCTGCGTTTGGTGAAGATGATTATAATATCGGCCGCACCTACGACCTCCCTGTTGTTCAGCTAGTAAAGCTTGATGGGACGTTCCCTGATGAAGTCACACTCTGGCGTGGTCAATTTGTCAAAGACGCTGACCCAAACATCATCCAATATCTTGAGGAACGAGGTCTGCTTGCGGGTACAAAGAAACATTCCCATGAGTATCCGTTCTGCTGGCGATGCGACTCTCCCTTGTTATATTATGCGATGGAATCCTGGTTCATCGCGATGTCAAAAGTCCAGGAGTCCCTAGTGAAAAACAACAATCAGATCGCCTGGTATCCACCACATCTGCAGCAAGGACGATTCGGTGATTTCATCAGAGACGTCAAAGACTGGGCGCTCTCACGAGATCGATATTGGGGGACTCCCCTACCGATTTGGACCTGTACGAACAAGAAATGCCATCATATCATCTGTGTGGGAAGTGTCCAAGAGCTTCGAGATATCAGTGAGAGTTTCCCTGAGAAATACGATCTGCATAAACCATTTGTCGATGATCTTGTTGTAAAATGCCCGAAATGCCATGGAAGGATGATACGGGAAAAAGAAGTCATTGACTGCTGGTATGACTCTGGTTCAGCATTTTTTGCTCAATGGCATTATCCGTTTGAAAACAAAGAACTCTTCAAAGAAAATTTCCCAATTGATTTTATCAGCGAAGCCCTCGACCAGACGAGGGGATGGTTCTATTCTTTACTCGCCATCTCCACGTTTTTGTTTGACAAAACCCCATACAAGACCGTTCTTACCCTCGGGTTGGTCCTTGATAAAGACAATCAGAAAATGAGTAAAAGCAAGAAGAACTATGTCGATCCGACAATTATCCTTGACCATGAAGGAGCAGATGCATTACGATGGTATCTCATCTCCGCGAACGCACCATGGATGTCTACCCGGTTCTACGAAGAGGCGGTCAAAGACACGCTTGGGAAATTCTTGCTAACGTTTTGGAACTCCTATAATTTCTTTGCCACCTACGCGATATTAGATACATTCGATCCAATGAACGGTCGTGTCCCTCTCTCAAAACGGGGGCTTCTCGATCAATGGATCGTGAGTCGTTTCAACAATCTCACCAGGATCGTCCAGAATTATATGAAAGAGTTTGAGAGCCATAAGGCTGCTCGAGCGATTGAGGATTTTGTGATTGATGATTTCAGCAACTGGTACCTCCGGCGGTCTCGAAAAAGACTGTGGAGCGAAGAAAAAACTTCTGATAAACTCTCTGGGTATCACACCATGTATGAAATCTTTATTGGGTTATCTCAACTGCTCGCTCCGTTCATCCCGTTTATCACCGAGGAGGTCTATCTGAATCTCAAAACAGCTGAGATGCCTGAAAGTGTCCATCTCTGCGAGTATCCTGCTGTTGATACAAGCGCAATAAATGACGACCTTGAGACGGGGATGGAGCAGATTCGAGCGTTGGTTGAGTCTGGTCGGGCGCTTCGATCGAAAATCAACATCAAGGGGAGACACCCGTTACCAGCCGCATACATCGTATGCTCTAAGAAAATTGAAAAATCAACAAAACCATTACTCGAGCTGATAAAAGAAGAGCTTAACGTGAAAACTGTGACGTACGCACGGGATACGACTGCGTTTCTCGTAAAAACCGTTAAACCAAAATACTCTCATCTAGGTCCCAAGTACAAAGAAAAAGCAAAACATATCACCCAGGCACTTGAGTCGCAGGACACGCATGTTCTCTATGAACAACTCATGAAGAAAAAAGAAGTCATCCTTGTTGTTGATGGGGAGAAGATTCGATTGACATCAGATGATTTTGAGACCGTGGAGCATGAAAAAAAGCAGTATGCGAAGGCAACCATTCAAGATGTTACCTTGTTTTTAGATACAACCATTACTCCTGCCCTCGAGGCAGAAGGCTTAGCACGAGAGCTGATCCGACGCATCCAATCCATGCGCAAAGAAGTCAACCTTGCCGTCGAGGACCGGATCGTCACAGAAATCGGTTTAGATGCAGCAAAACAAGCGGCTCTAGAGGATTGGAAGGATCATATCAAAGAAGAAACACGATCGAGAACAGTGTCGTTCGTGGATACACCCACGGGGATCTTGCGAAAAAAATGGATGATTGATGAACTCTCAGTCGATATCGGCATACGAAAATAAAGTAGAGCACAAGCACATGCCAATAAAGTTTATATACAGCGAATTTGATTTTTAGATGACTACGGGATGCAGAAAAAAACACCATGGAATGTCGTTAGCGGTAGAAAGAAAACCTTTCGATCGATCTGTAAAATGCTTTTTGTTATTTGTATTTTCTCAATGATGGGTGGTATTATTTTCTTTGCTTCGCCAATCGTTTTTTCTAAGACACCGATGTATATCCCCTCTACACCCTTAGGGACATCATTTGGATATGTCGGGATCGATTATGAGTACGCTATCGTGACATTGAATCCTGATTCTTTCTGGATGTTTGATTGGGGAGATGGAACGAATAGTTCATGGCTTCAACTTGAACAAAATCAAACCAGTATCACCGAGACACACCACTGGGATGCGATAGGCACCTATCAATTGCATGTGAAATATAAAAGCGACACCGCTCCGTATGGTATCTGGTCTAATGCCATGATAGTTGAGATTGCCACATATTCGAATGATGATTTTCCCTATACTCCTATTGTGTACACCGGGAAAATCCAAGGGTTCAACAGCACGGTGTATACATACTCAGCGTTGACGACCGACCCCTATGAGTATCAGGTGTGTTATCGGTTTGATTATGGGAATGGTACCGTCTCAGATTGGACACCGTATGTTCCCTCGGGTACAAGCTCATATCTTTCTTTTGCATGGGAAACACCGGGCGTCTATGTGCTACGGACGCAAGCACGAAACCAAAACGGCCTTGAATCAACGTGGTCTGAGCCTGTCCAGGTGATGATCACGGATAAATCAGCGGTGAATGGGACATCCATCGATCTTGTTGTTCTGGACAATATCACGTATCAGATCATTTATACATCAGAGTATGAGGGAACCTTCTATAATCCTGCAAACGGAGCATCCAATGATATCAAATGGAAAGGTGGTGGCGTGTTCTTGATCGATGATGATAGTGACGGACGATGGGAGTATCTCTATATCCCGTCCATAGGGCAGATCCAGCTGTATGTTGAGCCCATCCCGACTCAAGGCAACGTCTTTTTTGAGATCCCCTGGTTGATTATTTTTATTATTTTAATTATTATCTTTGGCATCATCGGTGTCGTGTTCGTGTTATTGAAAACCGGTTATCTCTATTTATATGAGGAAGAAGTCGAAGTGGAAAAATAGATGGTTTTTTAACGTAGACCAAATGTATTTTATAGTCCTGTTATTACCAAGTGATGATGATTTGTCTTGGTATTGAAGGCACTGCTCATTCCATCGGTGTTGGCGTTATTAAAGACGTGAAAGGAAAATGTCGGGTTCTTTCCAATCTCATAAAAACCTATCAACCAGAGAAAGGTGGGATTCATCCCCGGGAAGCAGCGAACCATCATGCTGCGTATATCGCCGGTCTCATTTCTGATTCTGTTCATTCTGCAGGGGTTGATTTTTCTGATATTGATCTTGTTTCGTTTTCTCAGGGTCCTGGTCTTGGGCCATGTCTTCGTACTGCGGCCACCGCAGCCCGCGCGTTGTCACTGACCCTTGAGAAACCACTGATGGGNNGTGTCTGGGGCGAACACGCAGGTGATTGCGTTTGCAGAAGGGAAATACCGTGTGTTTGGGGAGACGCTTGATGTTGGTATCGGGAATTGTCTTGATAAATTCGGCAGGGAGATAGATCTTGGGTTCCCTTGTGGACCAAAGATTGAGGATCTGGCAAAAAAAGGGACACAGTATCTAGGACTTCCATACTCTATCAAAGGAATGGATCTGGCGTTTTCTGGTCTTCTCACCGCTGCGGAAAACTATGTACGGCACGGAAAACGAATTGAGGATGTTTGTTATTCTCTGCAGGAGACGACCTTTGCGATGCTGACAGAGGTGACTGAGCGGGCGATGGCACATACCGAGAAACAGGAGGTTCTGCTTGGGGGTGGAGTCGCATCGAATACACGACTTCGTGATATGGTGCAGACCATGGCAAGAGATCGTGGTGCCCACTTTTTTGTCCCATCAAAAGATGTCTGTGTCGATAATGGTGCGATGATCGCGTGGCTTGGGTTCCTCATGTATGAGAGTGGTCTTCGGATGAGTCTTGATGAGAGCCTCATTAACCAACGGTTCCGGACCGATATGGTGGAGGTCACGTGGCGTGACTAAAAAAATCCTGTACCGGGGGGCTGAAGCAGAAATCCGTTTATCAGAATACATGGGGAAAACAGTTGTTCTGAAGCAGCGTGTGAAGAAAGCGTATCGAATCAAGGAAATCGATCGTCACCTTATTGCGTACAGGACAAAAGAAGAAGCAAAATTAATCGCTGAAGCACGAAGCTATGGCGTATCGGTTCCCCTGTTGTATGACGTCGATCTAACGAAAGGAGCAATAACGATGGAATACCTTGCTGGCAGCCGCGTCAAAGATATTTTGAATGGGCTGGAAGAGTCAGAACGCAAGCGGATCTGTTTCAAAATAGGGGAAAGCATCGCGCGACTGCATAATCATGACATCATCCATGGGGATATCACCACGTCGAATATGATTTTTCTTCATGATCGGATTCATTTGATTGATTTCGGGTTAGGGTGTAAAAACAGTGAATTGGAGGCGAAAGGAGTTGATTTACACGTCCTTATGGAGGCGTTCGAGTCCACTCATTCGAAATATGCTCATTGTTTTGATTACGTCATCGAAGGATATTCAAAAAAATTCCAGGGAGATTCATCGGCTGTGGTGAAAAAAATTGAGGAGATCGTACGACGAGGCAGATATCGATGAAAGAATTATTTTTTATCACAAGTAATACAGGAAAAGTTCAGGAGGCGACAGAAAAACTCCGGCCACTTGGTTTTTCCGTGGTCCAAAAGAATCTTGGGTACCCTGAGGTTCAAGCGGATTCTCTTGAGGAAGTCGCCATCTGGGGTGTATCCCATGTTCAAGAGAGATTTCGCCGCGCGTTCATCCTTGAGGATGCAGGGTTATTTATTGATGATCTTCAGGGGTTTCCTGGAGTATATTCAAAATATGTTTTCTTCACTATTGGATTAGGGGGGATCCTTCAATTACTTGAGGGGGTAGAAAAGAGAGGGGCAGTGTTCCGTTCGGTGTATGCCTATAGCGAGCCAGGAAAAAAACCTTTACTCATTATTGGTGAATGTAAAGGAATCATTTCGATGAGAAAACAAGGGACCCATGGTTTTGGTTACGATCCGATATTTATTCCTGATGGTGCAAAAAAAACTTTTGGGGATATGTCGGTTGAAGAAAAAAATCAATTTTCTCATCGGGGAAAAGCACTCGAAAAACTCGCTACAGTATTAAAAGATTTTCAATAGATTTAATTTACTCCTTAAAAAAGTGAGATGTTGCTTCTGACTATCAATTCTCCGATACTATTATATAAAGATTTCAGGTTTTGGGGCTGAAAAGACAAAAATATTGAATATCTCAGAGAATATATCTCTTGAGATCAGATGGCCCGAATAGTGTAGCCTGGTAACATATGGGACTGTGGATCCTCTGTGCCGGGTTCAAATCCCGGTTCGGGCCCTAATAGTTAAGGTTAAAAGCCCTGATATGTTCGAATCGGTTATAATGTCCATCCTGGTAGAGCATCAAAAGGAGTTGCAGCAATTAGAAGGACGTTTGCTACAGCCACAGACAAAGACCTGCCCTCGATGCGGGAAAACAAGCATGATTGAGGAGTTCTTCAAAGGGGATACTATTAGCGATGGTGTTACGATCCTTTGTCAAGACTGCAGAGAAACATTATTCTATGTACCGTCAAATAATTTAGAAAAGATATAAGGTGTAAACTAATTTTTTCGACATTAGCGTCAATACAAAACAAGGTCTTCTAAGGATATGTTTTTAAGGAAATAATCACAAGATTATAGTACTGTTGGGATGATGTTGATATAAGAAAAACTTGGTAATTTGTTATGTTATATGATTTTCATTAACGTATGATCATTGATTATCATCGATGTTACGGTTGTATTTTGTTACTATTGTTGCGAATATTTATTATGTAATGATTTTATATACTAAATTATTCTATATGTTACATACGTTATTATTTTAGGGAGGCAAAAAAAAAAGAAAAGTCGAACAAATTTTTATATCTATGTCTAAAACAATAGGTTTTTGAGAGGGAGGAATAAAATTTTGGGAAGGAAGCGGAGGTTGGCAGAATATCTTTTACTTCATATTTACCCCTTAATATACTTCCGCAATTCTGCCACTCCCCACTCTCAAGACAATCAGAGGTAAAGAAATCAAATGATAAATGGAGAAGGAAAAAAATGAAAAAGAAAATTATTGGAATTTTTGTTTGTATACTGATGATGTTCACTGCGTTCTCTGCAGTGGCGACAACAAGTAAACAAGAACAAGCTTCTCTTAATCAGAGCAGTGGTCATCGTGGCGGATTGTTTACACAATTACCCTATGACCCAGGGTTCAACGCAGCTGACTGGTATGCTTATGTGAGTGCCATTTTTATGAATACAAGTTATCAAGATTATGAGATGTTTACAGATGTCGCAAGTCCGATTCAGGGTATTCACTGGTGGGGTATGAGCTGCAAAAATGATGATCCTACATATCTACCTGGTGATCCTATCGGGATGACCTTTAATATCACATTCTACGAGGATAATAATACTACGCCTGGAGATGTAGTTCTTTCCTACAGTAATGTCAAACCCTCTATCACTGCGACCGGGATTTTCTATCCAGAAGCACCGCCTAATGAATTGTACTTCTTCGAATGCGATCTAACCCCAAGCTGCAACCTCTCGGATGGTTGGGTTTCAATTTTTAGTACAGGAAGTGACAACAATTGTTCTTTCTTTTGGATGGAATCTTCTACGGGTAATCAACATGCTTTCGAAACAATGGGTGAGGAACATTGGGATTCACCACGATATGGTTTCTCACTTGTTTTAACAGATGGTGCGAAAACATCTCTTGAAATCGTGAATATGAAAGGTGGAATTGGCGTCACTCTGGGAATCAAGAACAATGGAGATCAGACAGTGGATAATTTCCCTGTTAACTTCATCGTAAAAGGTGGCATACTCAAGAAAATAAAGATGAATGCTGGAGAAACCATCTCAGGTCTTGCCCCTGGCGATACAGCACCATTAGAGACAGGAATGTTTTTTGCTCTGGGAAAAATCACGATCTTTGTCGTTGGAGATGGAATTATAGAATATCAGCAGGGCAAACAATTGTTCATATATACCGTCATTCAAAACACATAATCAGAGGAGGAATAAAATCTGAAAAGGAAGGGAAGCTGGCAGGATTTATTCACATTATCTCTTTAGTATATCTCCAAAATTCTGCCATTCCCATCCTCAAGACAATCAGGAGTAAATATACGAGACGGAGGAAAATAAAAACATGAA
>JAFNFT010000057.1 GCA_017885605.1 Methanobacteriota archaeon
ATAGGAGCATATCTTATGGGGGCACAACAAGTGATAGGATATGACATCGACCCGAACATCATCTCCATCGCAAAAGAGTACACAACAAAAAACAATTACCCGATTGAGTTCCATACCCAAGATATCACCTCAATACAGACATCCTGCGACACCGTCCTGATGAACCCACCATTCGGAGCGCAAAAAGCGAATCTAAAGGCAGACAGAAAATTCATCGAAAAAGGATTTGAAATCGCTTCTGTACTCTATTCATTTCATCTGAAAAAGACCATCCCCTTTATGGAAAAAATGATCACCGCATTAAAGGGAGAAATCACCTTTCAAAAAGACTATGAATTCCCAATAAAATGGATCTTTGATTTTCATTACAAACAAGTCGTATCTTACAAGGTCACCCTGCTAAGAATCACCACTCACCAATGATACTGTAGTATCATCCTTTCAAAGACCAAAATTATAATAAAAGAAGAGCGAGTTCCCATCCTAGAAAAAAATAGTGTGAATGCGTATGTCACAAGGAAGAAATAAGGATCAAAGAATTGGTGTATTCGTCGATGTCCAGAACATGTATTACTCAGCAAAAAACCTGTATAACAAAAAAGTGAACTTTAAGACATTACTAAAGGAAGCGATCGCAGAACGCCAACTGGTACGAGCCATTGCCTATGTGATCAAAGCAGATGTGAAAGATGAACAAACATTTTATAGCGTACTTGAGGAAATCGGATTTGAAGTACAATCGAAGGACCTTCAAGTATTCTATGGAGGCGCAAAGAAAGGAGACTGGGATGTCGGGATCGCCATGGACGTCATGCGTCTTGCGCCAAAGCTTGATACAGTCGTACTCATCAGTGGCGATGGTGACTTCTCCGACCTCCTCGACCATGCAAAAAGCCTTGGATGTAGAACCGAGGTCATGGCGTTTGGAAGAACCACTTCGCACAAACTTATTGAAGTCGCAAACCTGTTCATTGACCTTGATAAAAATAACAAATACTTGCTTCCACAGAAACACAAAAACTAGAACATTTTAAAAACTCTTCAACGATTGCCCCCTCACAAAACTATTACAGCAAACGAAGTAAGATTCCATAGAATGAAAGGGAGACAAACGACAATAAAGGAAGCAGGAAAAAAGGTAATTCACCAGTCGTGTTTCTCTTATACAACGCATCCGAAAAGATAATAATACAGTACTTTATGTGCTTTCGACTTAAAAAAGTTCAAAGAAGAAAATAGAACGTGATTGATATGGCACGAACAAAGACAAAGAAATTCAGGGGATCCATGACACATGGGAAAGGAAAAAAAGGTGGCCGTGGCTCAGGATTACGAGGTGGTAGAGGAAACGCTGGTCTTCATAAACACAAGTTTATGTATATGTTGAAATACATGCCTGATCATTTCGGTGTTCATGGATTTAAACGAGACCCCAGTCTTGTCAAGGACGACCGGATCATCAATGTCGGTCAATTAGATGAAAAGTATCATGGCAAGAAGGAAATCGACCTCTCCAAAGAAGGTTTTGACAAACTATTAGGCGGAGGAATCGTTGAACACGGGTATAAAATTAAAGTGAAATCCGCTTCTCAGAAAGCAATCGAAAAAATTGCAGAACATGGCGGAGAAGTAAAAATAGAAGAATAAAGGTTTTTACTATGGCAGAAGAGAAGAAGAGCCGGTTATATATCTTACAACCCATTATTGAACGCTGGCCAGCAGTGCAGAAACCAGAGGTCCATGTGAATTTTCGATCAAAGATGTTCTGGACCGTTCTTTGTTTGATTCTCTATTTCGTTCTTACCAATATTATGATCTATGGTGTCAGCGGAACTGTCCTGGACATGTTCTCTAGTTATCGTGCTATTATGGCTGGGGCATCAGGGTCCATCATGCACCTTGGTATCGGACCTATCGTCACCGCATCGATTATTCTTCAACTCTTCGTTGGTGCAAAAATCATTAAACTCGATTTAACAAAAAAAGAGGACAAAGCGATTTATCAAGGAAGCCAGAAAGTCCTCGTCATCGCCATGATTTTCATTGAAGCCATTCCGCAGGTCTATGGATATCTGAGTCCAAGTGATGGCTTGGTCGGATTGGTCGGTAGTAGGCTAACGGCTGACCTGATTATCATATTGCAGTTATTCATAGGAGCGTACCTTGTGTTCCTCATGGATGAGCTGATCTCCAAATGGGGTATCGGTTCTGGTATCTCCTTGTTCATTGCTGCCGGTGTCTCACAATCCATTTTCACGGGATTGTTCAACTGGTTGCCCACTTCGGCATCTCAACCGATCAGCATCTCAAATCCACCTGCTGGTTGTATCCCTGGGACGTACTATCTCGCATCACATATGAACCTTGGTGAGATGGTCGATGGCGGGTTCCAAATACTGTTTATCGGTCATGGTGGGTTTCAGAATGCCATTGTTCCTTTAATTGGAACAATTGCGATTTTCCTCATTGTAGTGTTTACAGAATCGTCAAGGATTGAATTACCTCTTGCTCATGCGAAGGTGCGTGGTGCTCGAGGACGGTATCCGATTCGATTAATCTACGCTTCGAACATCCCCGTTATTCTGATGTCTGCCTTGTTAGCAAATATCAATATGTTCGCGTTATTGTTTTATACACATCCTGGATTGAAACATCTGCCTGGAATCGGAGGTCAATGGTGGATAGGACAATACAATACTGCTGGTGGTTCCACCGCGCCGATTGCGGGAGGAGCGTGGTATCTCTCAAACCTCAATGGTGTGAACAGCTGGTTGATTCCAATTCTTAGCGGTGGGTATGGTGGTCATGCGCCATGGCAATTCGCAGCTAAGACACTTATTTATTTCATGCTTATGATCTTTGGGTCAGTGTTATTCGCGAAATTCTGGATAGAGACAACCAATATGGGACCCACGGATGTGGCAAAACAAATCCAACAATCAGGAATGGTAATGCCTGGGTTTAGACGAGATCCCCGTGTGTTAGGAAGAGTACTCGAACGATACATCCCAGTGGTGACCGTGATTGGTGGTGCCGCAGTCGGTGCCCTTGCCGCAGGTGCAGATGCCATTGGTACTCTCGGGAACGCGAGTGGAACAGGAGTTCTTCTGACGGTTGGTATCATGATTCAATTGTATGAGCAGATCGCGAAAGAGCAAGCGATGGAGATGCATCCGATTCTAAGAGGATTCTTCGGAGCAGAATAGTGAGGGAGACAATGGGAGTAATTGTCGTGACCGGGATACCCGGGGTGGGGAAAACCACAGTGATGCAAAAAGCAGCAGAAGGATTAGATATCACCTTTGTTACCTTTGGGTCTGTTATGAGTGATATCGCCAAAGACCTTAAATTGGTAAAAGATCGCGACGAGATGAGAAAACTCAGCCTGGATCAGCAGAAACAGCTTCAGATAAAAACCGCTGAGAAAATCGGTAAAATGAAAAACGTCATCGTCGACACCCATTGTACCGTCAAGACGCCGAAAGGATACATGCCTGGGCTCCCCGAGTGGGTGCTACGAAAATTAAACCCGACCGCTATCGTCATTGTCGAAGCAGATCCACAGGAAATCTACAATCGACGGGCAAAGGATACGACACGGAACCGAGACCCTGATTCTGTTGAAAAAATCGCGGAGCATCAGATGATAAACCGAGCAGCAGCCATGTCCTATGCAACATTGACTGGTGCGACCGTAAAAATCGTGTTTAACCATGATAACCTACTTGACGCGGCCGTCAAAGAAGCTGAGCCTGTGATACGATGAGAAAACTTGATGATTTCGCTCAAGCAGGGCAAATGCTGCTTCTTATGGTTCTCCTCTTTGTCATGATTTTAATCTTTGGTGATGCAAACATTAGAAATATCGTTGCACTCTCTCTTAACTCCGTGTTCGCTCCCCTGATAGGCTTCGGTGGAGCAAACCCGTTGCTCACCATCGTGCTTGCTGGAATCATTGTCGTGTTTCTTTCATCGTTCTTTACACATTTGTTTACAAATTGGAAAGCGATGGGTCAGGCACAAGAGGCAAGCAAGGCGTTTAACAAAGAGATCACCAAAGCACGGAAGGAAGGCAACTCCAACCGCTTGCAGAAGCTTATGAAGATGCAACCACAAATCATGCAAATGACAACACAATCATCGGGGGGAATGATGAAATCGATGTTCTTTTTATTTATCTTCATAGCCCCGATTTTCATCTGGCTTACGTATTTTTTAGGCAACAATGTATACTATTCTTACTTCACGGTCCCCTGGGGTAGTGGCGTGTCTTTATTTGGACGGGATGGTTTTATCATGTCAAACTGGTTTTTCCTGTACATGATCTTCTCTTTTTTAGCGGGTTCGCTCATACGACAGGGCTTAAAATGGATTAGTTGGTCGAACTGGTGGCAGGATATGCGGAAAAACATTCGACCGTCTGCGAAATAGGGAAACTATGATGACGATCACGATCAGTGGTCTTCCAGGAACCGGGAAAACAACTGTCGCGAAACTTTTAGAACAGCGCCTCGGGTTACGATACTTCTATTCAGGTGAGATCTTTCGACAGCTCGCACAGAAACATAACATGTCTCTTGAGGAATTTGGGACGTATTGTGAGTCTCATCGGGAGATTGACGAGGAGCTCGACCGATATCAACTTGGTATTTTGCGTCAGGGTGATGTCATTGTTGAGGGACGACTCTCTGGATGGCTTGCGTATCAGAACCATATCCGTGCTGTAAAGGTCCTATTACAGGCTGATATACAAATCCGCATAAGTCGTATCGTGAAACGAGAACAAGGTGATATTGAGAAAAGGAAAAAAGAGATATTGAAACGGGAGAAAAGCGAAGCTAAAAGATATAAAAAATATTATAATATTGATATAAAAGACACCTCGATTTATGACGTCATTATCGATACAGGTGATAAAACCCCTGAACAGATCATGGAGATTATCGTAAGTCATCTTGGAAAATAAACGAGTTTTTATATCCTTCTGTTATTCTGTGAGTTAAAATGTCTGAGAAAAATACTACGTTACCATCGTTAAAACCAAGGAAACGATTGATTAAAACCTCTACGACGACTAATGTACACTATGGAAAAACCCCTGCGCAGCGAACGGTTCGAGAACTCCTTAATAATGGTTTTATTAATCTCGATAAACCTGCTGGTCCAACCTCGCATCAGGTTGTCGCTTGGGTGAAAGAAATATTAGAAATTGATAAAGCAGGGCATGGCGGGACTCTTGACCCTGCGGTCACCGGTGTGCTTCCAGTAGCGCTCGGTGATGGTGCCCGTGCTTTACAGGTCCTTCTTGTGGCAGGAAAAGAATATGTTGCTCTGATGAAACTTCATAAGGAGGCCGAAGAAAAGAAGATCAGGGAGGTCTGCAACAGTTTTGTCGGTGAGATTTCTCAGATGCCACCTCTGCGTTCCGCGGTGAAACGGATGCGGCGAACACGAGAGGTGTACTATCTTGAGATTCTCGAAATACATGGGAGGGAGGTGTTGTTCCGTGTCGGGTGTCAAGCAGGAACCTATATCCGGACCTTGTGTGTTGATATCGGTAAGAAGTTAGGCTGCGGCGCACAACTTGTTGAACTGAGGCGGACGCGTGTGGGAAACATTACTGAGGATTCAGCGGTCAGCTTGCAGGATTTGAAGGATGCGTATGTGTTCTGGAAGGAAGATGGTGATGATGTTGAATTACGAAAAACCATTCTCTCAACGGAACGGTTATTAGAGGTTGTACCGAAAATTATCGTGCGTGATTCAGCGATTGACGCGTTGTGCCATGGTGCGAATCTTGCGATCCCGGGAGTCGTTGAAATTGATGATATGAAGGCCGGTGAGATAGCAGCGGTGTTATCCTTAAAAGGTGAAGGCGTGGCCTTAGTAAAGATGAAGGTACCCTCAGTACAAGTTATTGAAAAGGATACAGGTATCTGTGCGTCACTTGAGCGTGTGCTGATGAATAAAGGGACGTATCCGTCTATCTGGAAAAAAACATAAACATGAATGGTATTGCGGTCGTTGTTTTTGCCGAGGTGGCTCAGACCGGTACGGCGCGAGCCTGGAAAGCTCGTGGGGCTTCGGCTCCGCAGGAGTTCAAATCTCCTCCTCGGCGTAATTTTATATGATTAGTGTTATAAAATTAGTTAAACTTATCTATACTTCCAAAATTAGAAATCTAGGAAATATTGTCAACCTCATCTTTTATTTTTCTAACTGCTTTAGATTCCATAAAATACTTGGATGTGAACTAATATCTGGATTGAGACGCTCATAGGTCTTTAACGATTTTGGATTAAACTCATGTTTATCAAAAAAGGTGTCAATTATGTCTTGATATTTTTCTTTTGAAATAGAAATATATTTACGAATAAAATCTTGAGATTTTGGTTTTAGATCTTTTGGAATTTCCCTATTTCGTATCAGATTTAAAAGTTGGTTATCTATTGAAACATTATTTATTATTTTGTTAGGATCTTTTTTGTATATTCTTGGTTCAGGGCGCATGAGACTATCTAGTATGACCGCTGTTTCGAACAGCTCCTTATCAAAAGTGTTTTTAGAAATTATATATACATCATAGAGATCTCTTGAACTTATAGCGGTTTCATCTTTATGTCTATAAAGTAGTGTACAGAATTTATTACCAAATAATTCTTCAGATGTTGGTGTTTTCAACTCTATTTGTTCATCAGTTCCAAAATGATTAAACTGTGATTTTATATCATTTTTAAATAACGGTATTCTGCGCATATATCCAATTTCTATTTTAATTGAATCTTTCTGAGCATTCTTTGTCGTATAGTGTACATCAAATCTGGTAATTGGATATCTTACCTGTATTTTGATGCCGCTATCTGAATATTTTAAATCGGACAGTATCTTTTTCAGAATACTATCAATTCTATCTCGTTCTTTTTCCCAGTCACCGGTTTTTAGATCTCTAAAGTTGAAATCAATATCTACACTAAGCCTTGGTATATCCTTAAAATGTAAAAAGTTAAGACTAGTTCCACCATAAAGAGAAAGTCTTTCTTGTGTATATTCAACTAATGAAATCCTTTGTAAAATGTCACAAATTCTGTATATTTTTTCAATTGTTTTCTCATCAAATCCCTTTGTATCAAACACTATTAGACCCCTCTAATGAGATCCTTAAATCCAGTAGGAACATATAATCTCCAATTCTTATCCAACTCACTTTTTGTTCCTTTTTTAAGATACATTGGAGATTTTCCCATCATTTCGGTTAGATATGGTTTTAAACTTGATAAGATTCCTTCATAGTACGGGTTTTCATTAAAAAGATCAAGGATGAAACCAGTTTTTCGAAATAACATGTCTTTTCCGATTTTATCTAAGAGTTGTTTTAATTCGTTTGCTTTTACACCTGCTAACGATTCGAGACTTTTCAAACATTCTTCCCAATCACCCGAATATTCTGGACGTTCAATACAGTCTAGAAACGTTCTACTTGCAGAAGATACAACAATCTTATGATTTTTATGATTAATTTGTTTTAAACCAATTTGACCTTGGGAGTTGAAAATTGGTCTGTATCTAATATTTTTAAATTCGAATCCTCTAAATTTTTTATTTGGTGGAACAACAATATATGCTTCATTATAATTTGAATAAGCACATCCATGGATTTCAAGAGCGGTATGATAACCTAAATAGTAGGGTTTTTGTATTTTAGAAGCAATCAGATATGTATCAGGTTGGAAACTTTTTTCGTTAATCTTTGTCGGTGGGACTACTACATAGATTCCACGTTGTGGGTGCAGTAATTTCCCTGATCTTCGTAGTTTATTAATGTATTCGTTGTATAGATATCTAAAAGATACTGGTTGTTTTTCTACAATTTCTGATGCAATTTCTTCAATTTCTTTATATCTTACAACTTCCCGCTTTGAAAGTTCTTGATAGAGTAATTCTAATTTTGTCATATTGAAGTATATTCAACGTTATACTGGTATTTAACCATTACTGTGTAGAATTTACTTCAAAATATATTTTTACGTATTTTCAACAATATACATGCTTTTTACCAGTATATTGTAGAATTCACTTCAAAATAGATGAGGTTTTCCCCTTTCCACCAATTTAGTAGATTTTGGAAGATATTAGTAGTCGATTATGCAAAAAACAAACACCTCCCGGACAGGAGTATTAATTTACCATTAAATTCAAGTTTTCTACCCGAGAAATACATAATAAATACCCGAATCTAATTCTATAGTGAAAATGAGATTTGAACTTCGAATTGATATCTCATCCACCTCACTTTAACCCTTACTACAACAGAGAACCTTTATTTTTTACCGGTAAATTGGCGTCTAAATCTCCCCCTCGGCGTTCCTTTTCCACGTCACCTTCATACCAAAGAGGAACCGCAAGACCCTGAAACGCTTTATTATAAGATACAACGTAAGCGTCGACACGAAAGATAATCCGATAACCATCGCGAGTTTTGGTATCAGTCCGAGATTGAGCTGCGTAACAAAAAAACCGAAGATAATGACAATCGGGAAATGAATAATGTAAAACGGCATGACCCCTTTATTAAACGTCGTTATGTTTTTCACCGGTTTGCTTATTTTTTGATGGGCGAATCCGAAGATAGCCAGCACTGTCGTAAACCCAGCTAGCCCAAGAAGGATGGCTTTTAACCAAGACGCTACAGCATCATAGTAGGGGATATCTGTGAGGAGCCAAGCGTACATAGCGAGGAGCGGGACGGCGATGATCGCGGAGATCTTCCAGTGACGATCGATAATGTTATCAAACCGGTGGTCAAAGGAGAAGAGAAGACCATAGGCGAAAAATAGGAAATGTGAAAAGATGTTCCAACCGCCTGTACCAGCCCGACCGAAGACCGTTGGATCAATGAAATTCAGCTCTGTTGTTAAAATAATCGGGATGCTTAATAAGAAAATCGCCCCGGGTTTTTGAAACAACGTTAACCAATCGTGTATTCTTAATTGGCCTCCTTTCCAGGGATTGAGACGAATCACGAGCAGGAAAAACGCGGTAAAAAAGAAGAGGTATAAGAGGTAGAAGAGATGGTTTCCTAGAAACGAAAAATTGCCACCGAACCCATATAATCCATGGAAATAACTATTGATATAAAACGATAGCAGACTTCCATTATACTCATGATGAAAAACACGAGAAAGATATATGATAATCGGTGAGAGGAAAAGAACACCAAATATAAATGGGACCATGTATCTCAGAAAACGAGATTTTAACAACCCGGTGATATTGTCACTGCCAAGCGAATAGTACGTAACCCTCCCAGAGATAATGAAGAACACCGGCAGCATCCATACCAGCATCAGGTAAACGAGGACATACAATACTATACTCTGCTGAGGATTTGCTATAAAGAAATCTGAGGCTGCAAAAATACAGAAACAGTGGAATAAGAAAATCGACCCTGTACAAAACACTCTGAGCATATCAAAATCATAGCGTCTCTGAACCATGTCACCGAGGAAAACATAAAGGATGTTATTAATGCTTATGTCCCCGAGTATGGTAGAACTCTTTCGAGAGCCAACATCTATTTGTCCGTTTGACAAGGAATGATGGACATCACCCAATATGTTTGGTTGTAAAACAAGAAACCTAAGGAAAAAGCAGCTGTATTATAAATAAGGATCTAAGACGGTATCACGTTAACCAATGAGCGCCTTAAACTTTTTCAACATAATTAAGATATTTAAAAGTATATCTTTAAATATACATATTTGCAATTCTTATTATATATTTAATTTTATTGACGATGGCAATGATTAATATATGACATCGTTATAAACCCGCAGAAGACCATGAGCAGTTTCATCCCGCAAACAAGCCTTTTCATCGGCATTGTACCCGCATTAATAGTACTATACATAGGATTAAAAGGCTACGAAGGACATTTCAAAGACAAACTTATCTTCCTAACGTTCATCGTTGGAATCATCATTGGATTCATCTCAGCGGTCATCGAACTATTGACACAAAACATTGGCCTTCTGTTCTACATTATGCTGTTTCCCATCCTAGAACAGCTTTTTAAGACCATTGTACTAAACATCGGACGATTCCAAGAAAAACAAGAGACAACCATCTATGGTCTATGCCTTGGACTTGGGTTTGGATCGGTGTTCACCCCAGCAGCCATCATCCTGGGAAACTTCCAAGAGGTAAACCTTAGTTTTATCGCAGCAATCATCGGATCCTTCGGAATCATCCTCTTCCATGCCGGTACAGGAGTACTTATTGGATATGGCGTATACGTGCATAAATTATCCACGTATCTTACAATAGCGATCCTCCTCCATTTTGTCATTACCACTGTCATAGGCGTGACGAACTTATTCCAAGTTTCGTATCTACAAATAATCCTTGTCATCTATGGTATAATCATATACTGGTACGCAACAAAAAGAATCATGCCACGGATTCTTTCCGAAAGTCAACGACGAAAACGGACACAAAAAGAAATAGGCATAAAAAGCAAATAACCATTACCACATAAGTAAGAGGTGAAAAAGATGGAGACATCAACCCCAAATGAAACTTCCATAAATGATTATAACCCAGAACAANNTTGTTCACATGGTCCTCAGCATTAGCAATCGATTCATCGATAATTCAGAACGTGCTTCCAGCAGATTCACCGATATCAGTTGAACAACTGCAATCGTTTCTGACAACCTGTGGTATCATCGGAGCGGTTCTTTCAATCTTTACTCTCGCGGGTGGTATCGTCGCCATAAAACGAAAAGCATGGGGACTCGCCATCATCGGGGGGATCCTTGGACTTTTCACGATCGGCCCGATGCTACTCGGCAGCGTCCTCTCGCTCATTGGTCTTATCCTTGTAGCAATCTCAAGAAAGGATTTCCAATAAAGCTTCTGTAAACCGTACCAGGAAGAGTACGTATTTTCAACAAAGAAGAAAAGAAATTATAAGTGTTCAAACTTAATTACGGTTAACGGTCATAATGTTTTATTTTTGTTAAAAAAATGCATAGAACGAAGCTCATCAAAGATTATCCCAAGAGCAACACCGCAAAGCATCCCCGCAGGAAGACCCGTAAGAATCCGAACAACATTTGTACTTTCCCAGAAACCTAAAAGCTGCCCTATCCCATCAATACCCAATGGGAGAAGTGAAAAAATAATCGCAATAAAAAATTTCTCATTTAACTCTATTGCATAGAGAACCATAAAACCAAGACCAAGAGCCAGCCCAAGCCAAATGGCGGTACATCGAGTACAAAATGGCATCTCATTGCCATTTAAGTACAATGACCGTTCTGATTTCTGATGACAGATTCGATCACCGACTGAATAAACAGCATTCCAGGGAAACGACATATTTCTGATGACGGCGTCATTATCTGAAACTCCCACCACACCAGAGAGATCCGAGACACTCCCAGAGGGCAAAACAAGTGGCGCGAGAAACAGAAGAAAAACCCAGATCATATAGAAGATAAAAAAAACAAAAAAAAGACTTTGAAATGGGTGTATTCGACGTTTCATTGCTCAATCCAACCATACGATATGGCTTGTGTTATTCATAAGAACGAGAGCAGGGCATCATATTTAAATATGATATGTTTATTCTCGATACACCTAGGCGATAACTGATGACTCGATTCCCTGAAGCTGAAAACCGATTATTAAACAAGAAAATCTGCATGAAATGTGGTGCATCCAATGCAGTAAAAGCAGAGCGATGCCGACGATGCAGGTCAACCGAACTACGTGCAAAAGCAAAAGAAGGCAGAGGACAATAGAATTAAACCAGTATCTTTAAAAATAAGATACCTCTTTTATGTTGACACAGTGGAAAGGTTATGCCCGAGACAAAGGTAAAAAAAAGCGAGGATTTCAACGAATGGTACAACGAAATCGTTGAACTTGCCGACTTATGTGATAAACGATATCCGATTAAAGGTATGAACATCTGGAAGCCCTATGGGTGGAAACTGATGAACCATGTTGACCGACTCATCAGAGATGAGATGATACAAACCAACCATCAAGAAGTATGTTTCCCTCTGTTGATTCCTGAATCGTTCTTCAAAAAAGAAGAAGAACATATTGAAGGATTCGGAAAAGAGGTCTTCTGGGTCACCCATGCAGGTCTCAATGAACTTGAAGAACGATGGCTCCTTCGACCAACATCAGAAACCGCCATGTACCCGATCTTCTCACTGTGGATCCGTTCTCATACCGACTTACCATTAAAAACCTTCCAAATCGTTAATACCTTCAGGTACGAGACGAAACAAACACGAGCGTTTATCCGTGTCCGAGAAATCCATTTCTTCGAGGCACATACCTGCCATGTTGATTTTGAAGATGCAGAACGACAGATAAAAGAAGACAAGGAAATCGCACACCGTCTCTTAAACAAACTCTGCCTCCCCTATGTTTTTAGCAAACGACCAGAGTGGGATAAATTCGCCGGAGCCTATTATACCATCAGCATTGACGTGCTGATGCCATCCGGAAGAACCCTGCAGATAGGATCCATTCATCAATACCGCGATAATTTTGCAAAACCCTACGAAATCTCCTATGAAACCGAGAAAGGAACTCACGCGTTCTGCCATCAAACCACCTATGGGATGAGCGAGCGATTACTCGGAGCACTCATCGGTGTTCATGGGGACAATAAAGGACTCATCTTACCCCCTGAAGTCGCACCACTTCAAGTCGTGATTATCCCTATTATATTCAAAGGAAAAGAACAAGCTGTTCTCGAAACAAGTACTATGTTATACAAGAAATTACTCCAGGAAAACATTCGATCCACTATCGACGATCGGGAAATAACACCAGGGAATAAATACTACGACTGGGAATTAAAAGGAGTACCACTGAGAATAGAAATTGGACCAAAAGACGTGGAAAAAAACGAACTTACTCTCGTACGAAGGGACACCAGTAAAAAGAAATCAATCCAGATCATAGATGCAGAAAAAACAATCAAAACAGAGCTCCAAGAACTTGGACAATCGCTCTACACGAACGCAGAGAAGCTTCTCAAAGACAATATGCATTGTGCATTAACAATCGAGGAGGCAAAACAGAAAACAGGTATTGTTGCCCTCCCCTGGTGCGGCAATAAAGACTGTGCGTTAGAAATAGAAAATGTTTTAGAGGGGAACACATTAGGGGAGCCCATTGAAAACGCAGGTTGTTCAGAACACTGTCCTGTGTGCGGCTCACCTGCGAACACATGGATGAGATATGCTAAATCATATTGAGGTGAACAAAAAATGAGTGGAAGAATCATAGGGTTTTTACGCGAATATGTCCTTGGGTTAAGCATTCTAACGATAATCTTAGGAGCAATATTCTGTTTCATGGGCGTCGTGTATCTCTTTTTTATCAATTTCGCGGAACCAGTAAACTCACCGTTACATTTCATCAAAGACCCCATTGGGATCTGGAATGATTATATCCTTATCGCAGGGTTGATTATCCTTGGAGTCGGAGTGTACTACCTTTATAGCTACATTACAAAACGGAAATACGTCTTAGACGAGTTAAAAACCGATAAGCGTTCAGAGATCCTTAAAAAACGAAGCAAACTTGAAAGCACGGTAAAAAAGCTTCCTTCGAAATATCAGAAGATGCTGACTGAGAAAGAAGAAGAATTCAATATCCGCTAATACTACAGTCATGGCCAAAAAGAACCCACTCTCTTATTTTTATGTTGTTCTTGTAGAGCCAAAGAATAGCGGTAATGTTGGTGCTGTTGCTCGAGCGATGATGAATTTTGATATTCAACATCTCTACCTCGTCAACCCCTGTGAGCTGGACAACGTCTGTTATGCTCGTGCGATGCATGCAACAAAAATCCTTGACAGCGCAAAAACGTTTTCCTGCTTTGAAGATGCGATAAAGAACCTTGATTTCCTTGCCGCAACCTCATCTATTGAATCAAAGACAGATAAACGACATCTCAGGAATCCTGTGCTTCTTGAGGATTTTTCAGAAACGGTCTTCGATGTGAAAGGAAAGGTTGGGCTCGTGTTTGGAAGGGAGGATTACGGATTGTTTAATGAGGAAATCGCTGCCTGTGATATTATGTTGAGGATCCCAACAAGTGAATCCTACCTGTCCCTTAACCTTTCGCATGCAGTGACGATCGTCCTTTACTCGATATATCTTAAGAAAGCGTCTGTCCCTCAACGTCGCAGAGTCATCGGATCACTTGAAAAACAAAAATTATTTGAATTCTTTGCCCAACTACTCGATGATATTGAGTACCAACCACATAAAAAACAACATACGAAGATAATGGTCAAACGCATCATGGGACGAGCGATGCCTTCTAAATGGGAATACCATACACTCATGGGCGTCTTAAGCAAAACCCTTGGAAAAATCAAACAAAAGGAAAGAAAATAAGATTCTTAGATGGTTTCAATATTAAAGAGTACCTTACTATTCTTCAATGCAGCATGGACTTTATCGGCGAAAAAGATGAGTTCATTGATGTCTGCTTTTTCTTTTCCCCAGTCAAACACAAAATCATAATTCCCCTTTGTTGCCTTAAACCCCATGTTCAGTAACTGGTTTTTTATTTCTGATGGGGCAACTCCTTCGCTGTTGAACATAACTTGTATGTATGTTTTCATGCTGTTCACGTCAAGATAAGGATTCATTATGAGGTATTAAATCATTACGATATAGTGATTGGTAAAGATAAGGAGAAAAACAGACACTTTACCCTGCTGCGAACGGGATAGGTGCGAAAGAGAGAATAAAAATTATGAGAATTGCCAGCCCAAGAAGTTTCCTTCTCGTATCTAATGGTGTAATCTCATTGAGAGGCGGTTGATGCTGAGTACCTATGAAAAGTAAGATAATTATCGCAAACATCAGCCATCCCGTGTAAAAAAAACTCAACCCCGCTAGGACAAAAATAACCACCCAGCTGATGTATTTATGTTTCTCCTTTAATATCGCTCGAGCAATATGCCCGCCATCAAGCTGACCTGCAGGTAACAGGTTCACCGCAGTAAGGAAGATACCAACCCATCCTGCGAACAGGGTTGGATGAATAACATAGTTACCAGATATGGAAAAAAGGTTTTGCATCCATTGAAGCAGCAATGGTGGGACGAGAGTGATATTATCTCCGTTCAATGAGATGGGAAGTGGTTGTTGCTGCATTAAGTAGAATCCTATCAGAGAAATAGGGATGGCGACAAGAAATCCACACAGCGGTCCTGCGATTCCGATATCGAGTAACGCCTTTCTGTTTGGGATAGGCTCTCTTGTTGAAATCAACGCACCAAAAGTTCCTAGGAGAAACGGTGGTGGAAGGGGAATGAAGTAGGGTAACGATGCATCGACATGATGTTTTTTTGACGCGTAGTAATGTCCCATTTCATGGACACCGAGAATTAAGAGTAAAGGAACAGAAAAGAAGATGAACCCCTGCCAGAGATATGGTAATGAAATCATATTGATCCAATCGACCTGATTGATGTCAACCCATTGAAGGGCACCTGCTAGGGTGGTGGTAAATATCGTTGCTACTAAAAGGATAATATTCACCCATACAGACTTACGTTTCTTACTTTCAGGTTTTTTTACGACATAGATTATATATTCTCCATGTTCGTACTTTACCATGGGAATATACTGTTTTTCTAATAACGTTAGACGAAGAGATTCGAATTTTTCTTCAAGGGTTTCTTCATCGATACGACAGAAAAATGCGACCGTATTGATGTTTGATTTCATATCATAGAAGGGAAAGCGCTGACCGACCTCACGCTGTAATAATTCAAGATCGAATGGTGGTTCAACCGGAATTTGGTCAAAATTGTTCCACTTATCTGGCATGATGTCGGTCAGGATATTGTCGTCGTTTTATAAAACCTTCGCAGAGAAGATACGGTGATCAAAAAAAAATTTGATATGTTAAAGCAAGTACTATCTGAATTATCTCTGTTCTATGTGTATACGAGCTACATAATGATGGAACAAAAACCTTGCCTCTCGATTTTTTTTATGATATCTGTAGAAATCTTTCTTCTAACGTTTTTTTTTGTTCTCGCTTGATGTCTCTTATCATCGTACCAT
>JAFNFT010000058.1:0-34507 GCA_017885605.1 Methanobacteriota archaeon
CAAAACATCAAATCTTTAATCCCCTTTTCCTTGATTCGAGTGGGATAATCTTTTATATTTATAATGAGTTAGATTAACAGGTCACTCCCTACATATTTGTTTGTAATCACACCAATTACATAAAAAAGATGGAAAAGTTGGAAAGTCTTCGATTTCTTCGATAAGATCAATCAATTTTATTATATCATTTTTTAGTTGATCGAGTTTCTTAGCCTCTCTCTTTGATCGCATTTCTTTATCAAATGTAAGGAAATGCCATACTAATTCGATATCTTTCACTTCAGGAAAGTTTTCTTTCACCCCAATCGCGTATAATGCCATTTGTCTGTCATTGTTAAGGTCTTTTTGTGGTATGCGTCTGGATGTTGTTTTATAATCATGGATCTCGTAATATCCATCTTGAGTCTCTGCTAATCGATCAATGTATCCTTGGATCGTATACTTTCCAGTGTCATCAAGTGAAATCAGAATGTGTTGTTCTATACCAATAGTACGATCTTGATTAAAAGGTTTATAGCTGTTATAATAATTTTTAATACATTCCATTGCTTTTTTTTCATAATTCTCGGGTTTGTATTTTTTATTGATAATAATGATAGAATCATCCCATAATTTTTCCCATTCATCATGAAGATATTGGAGCAAATCATCAATTGTGTTTTCCTTTTTATTTTGCATATCACGATATAATTTTTCTAGAACTTCATGAACTCTTTTTCCAAGATAAGCTTCAATGTTTTCTTCTTTTTTTGCTTCGAGTTCATCAATATAAGATAATTTATATTTCAAAGGACATTGTTCAAAACAACTCAATCTATTGTGAGAATAAATTGTCATGAAAAATAATATGTATCAATTTCTTTTAATTACTTCGATGAAAAATTTAAACACGATCATTTCATCTACCAATTCATTTTTAAATAATAAAATGATAACTATTTGATAAAAATGAGTAAAATAACTGATAGTATTGAACAATTGAAGATCTTCAATGACAATATACAATCTGAGGGCAATCTTTCATGTAGTCGTAATAATTATTTTTTAGTTGTAACAAGCATCCTGTTATTGGTTCTTAGTCAATTTAGTATTAAGGAGTTGAAAATTGTTATATGCATCGTAGGTATCACATTAAGTATAGTGTGGGTATTAATGCATCAAAGAAGTAGTGAATATATAAAATATTGGAAAAATCAAACTGAAATATTAAGCTCTTCCAATCAATTACCAAACATTTACCCCAAGGATAAAATTGGAGGTCGTGAAATACGTTTATTAGGTTTAGTGCTTCCCATAACATTTCTATGTTTATGGATAGCGATTATTTATTTTGTTTTAAAGTAATTTACTTTTTTAAATCCGCTAGCTTCATTAAAAAATCAATAGGTGAGTTTACCTTCTGATAGTCATTATATAATATATTAATTCCACGTTCAACATGATTTCTAAAATATTTTGAAAAAAAAGTTTCCTCATCAATTGGCTTTTTTTCGTGGTGAATGATGAGCGATTTAAAAATAAGATCTTGATCTCCAGTAAGTGTTGCTCTGTTAAACTCTAATCCTTTACTATCAGATGGGGTAAAATTTTCAACCAACTCATCTATCGTGAGTGATTCTGCAACAGCTAATCTACAGATAATGTTGCGTTTTAAATCTAATCTATTTGATAAGAAGGTCAATTGTTTAGAGGTTTCTTCCGATATCCGTAATTTATTTTTCATTGTGAATCACTATTTAAAGAAATATCCAGATTTAATTTTATTTTCTTCAGTCTGCATTAAAGTATAGGACTGATTGAGGTGTGGTTTGATTAGGGAATAAATATTTTGATCTATTTCTCTATCTTGTGAAAGTAGAATTACTTGTTCACTTGCATTTGGAAAAAATTTTGACGTGATATTTGCAACATGTTTTGTATCCAATTTTGCGAGAGGAGTATCAATAATCATGGGTAATTTATGAGGGGATAGTCTTGAGAGCCCCCATAATACAGATATCGCGTAAATTTCTTTTTCTCCTTCAGAAATCCCTTCTTTTTTAATTTGATTTCCATCATAATCAAATAATTCTGTGGTGAAAGTGTAGGGGTCAACTTTGATTTCTTTGATCATATCTTCTTTATTTGCTAAATCACGATACATAGTCGAAATTGTAGATTCGAGGTTTTTTATATTTAATGTTACCATTTCCTTGATATATTCATTAACTGCGGCATCGACCCTATTAATTAAGTCTATTTTCTGACCATCTTCATCGATACAAACAATATTTTCTTCGAATTCTTCAATGGATTTTTGTATCGATTGAATCTCAGGAGTTAAAGATGAGATTTTTTCTTCAATATCAAATAATGTCTTGTTGAGTGATTCGTTTTCACTTTTTAATTTACTTATTTTTTCCAGATTTAAAAGTATAAAATTGTCATTGGGGATATGTCGGATTTCTTTTTTGATTCTATCAATTTTTAAGGAGTTTTTCTGCCGTTCGTGTAGTAATTCTTCCAGATCGTTAGTTACTTTTTGTGAAGATTGTTTTAAAAAATTTTTTATATTTTCAAATTCAGAGATAGTAAGATCATGGAGGAAAACATTTTTCATAGGTTTATCAATATCAGAAATTTCACTTAGAATAGATTTAATTTCTTCATGTATTTTCTTTTTATCTTTTTTTGATAATTTTTTTAGGACGGTTGATTTTTCCTTAAATTTTGTTGAAAATTCATTTGTTCGTTCTTTCCATATTTCTTCTAAGAATTTTGTGTTTTTATGGGTTTGTTCATTTGTTAATTGTTTTAATAAGTCGGAACAAAGTTTTTTTGGTATAACAAAAGGAAGATAATCCTTAGTGATAGTCGCAATTTGTTCATATAAAGAAGCATTTTTTTCTTGCAATAGAAGAATTTTAGATTCAGCCTCCTCCTTTTGTTGAGCAAAAACACCAGCTTTTCTTTTTAATTCTTGATCCAAGTCACTTATTTCTTTTTCATTTTCTTGAATTTTTATAGAGTATGAATTGATATCATCTCTGAATTTTTTTATTTCTTTTAATATTTGTTTTTTTTGTGATTCTTGCTCATTGAGTTTTTGACTGATGTCTCCCTTCTGTTCGTTTCGTCGTCGTATTTTACTTTTTAATCCCGATAGATCACTTATTAAATGTTCATACAGATTAAGTCCGATCATATCCTTTATTGATGATTTTAAAATTTCATCTGCATTTGTTCCAATGGCTAATTCTTTTACTTTTTCACCGTTGAAAAAGAAAAATTCTGAAACATATGGAGGAATTATATAATTGATATATTCTTGCCAATACTCTTTTGGTATAAATTCTAGAGGATTATTGTCTCGATATATTTCGAAATCTTCTTTGATACTTTCATAATCAAATAGGCCCCAGCTTCTCCGAATTTCTAATGAGTATGGAGGATAAGAATCGTCAAACAAGATTTTTACTTCAATAGAACATCTTTTGTTATGTTCTTTTGTAGCCTTTCTGTTAAAAATTGAATTTATGAATTTATTGTATTCACTTTTTGAGATAATGTATCCGTTGAAATTCTTCCCATATAAACATAATTTTATTGCTTCAAGAAGTGTCGTTTTACCTGCGCCATTCAATCCACCAATTAATGTGATGTTCTTCTCTTTAGTATTGTCGGTTGTGAATTCTATCGTATTTTTTCCTTTGTAATTTTTAAAATTATACAATGTTACCGATTCAAATCTCATTTCTTTTTCTCCAGATAGGTATTGATCATATGTTCTTCGATGACATTTTCTAATCGGTTATAGACGCCAGTTCTCCCTGAAAAGGAGGATAGATCTTTTTCTGCAACCAATAGTTTTTCTACAAGTGATAATGGAAGATCATATTTTTGTATGATTCTTTCAAATATTGTTCCATTTATGTGATTTTTTTCAAGAGGAGATTTTTTAACAGAGTTAACAAAATCTTTTGAAGTATCTATGATATCTGATAATGAAGAGATAGAATCACCTTCATATATCCAAATTGTTTCAATAGCTTGCAGTTCTTCAGGAGTAATTAATTCGATATTTTGCACTTGCCGAATTTGTCGTTGAAGATTGATTAATTTTTTTAAAATCTTATGTCTTGTTTCAAAGGTAAAGGGTCCAAGAATATTATGTCCGCGATGAGCTGCTTGAATAAAATTTTTCCCAGTTTTATCTGCTAAAATTTTTTTCTTTCTCTCATTCTTTCTAATCGTATTTCTTTTTGAAGGATCATCTCTAATCTCTTTGAGCCAATTTCGAAATATTAAGAGAGGTTCGAGCCAGATATCACCGTCCTCGATTAAACCTTCTAATGCTCTATCATGTTCCACTACAGTACAAGTCCAACATCCAAAACGACTGCCTCCGCAAGACGGTGATTTTTTATCAATAATAAGTGGACATTCTCCATCAATTTTTCTATAGAATGTCCGTAATTCTTGATTACTTCCGCCCCACGGTGGTGCTACTTGAAGTAAATATGCCCAAAGATTATTATGAGTTAAATCTTCTATCGGAGTATAAACGAATGCACCTCTAATTTCAGAATGTTTTCTGAGATTAAAATTTTTTATTTCGTATTTTCCCATCGTTTGAGATCTGGAGGCACTTTCTGATTTTCTAGCTCCTAATAGGATAATGACTTCTCCATTATGTTTTACTTGTTCAAGAATATAATCGGTGGCAGGTTGAATTTTTAATCGATCTGTGCACCATCGAAACCATCTATTGGGTGAAGGATATCCTCGACCAATGAGATTCACCCAGAAGGTATCGTTTAATTTTGGTTTGAGTAATTTTACTTTTATTGGCAAGTGATCTTTTTTAGTAGCTCGGTCAATATCCGATAAAAGTGATGTGATTCTTCTTGCTATTAATGGTGATTCAACAAGCGTGTCTGCCGAAATTATGTGTATTTCTTTTTTCCTTTGTTCAGGGGGAAGAGAAAGAAGCATATAATAGACCATTTGTGTAACACAAGTCGAATCTTTTCCTCCGCTAAGACCAACTATCCAAGGACGAGAATCATGTAAATATAGATTCTTCATTTCTTGCATTATTTTTTGGATAATATTACCACCGAAGTCCTTATCAGCCATTCCCCAAACACTGCTCCTAAGGATATAGTAGTATAAGTATTTATAAATTTATTATTGTCCTACATAGAATTAATAAATTTGAATACACTTGTTTCTGAGAAAAGATTCGTTTGTTACAATACATGTTTATAAATAATTAGGTGTTACTATTTGATGTTAAAGATGGCAAAAAGAACAGATGTCGGAAGGACTTGAATGACTTTTAACCTTCAAACAGCGATTAAGTATAAACCTCTTTATAGTCAGCATAATTCTAAAAATATGGTTGAAGATTTTTATATACCTGTTTTATCAAACGCGATTGAATATGATCGAGTTTGTGGTTATTTTAGTTCAACTTCATTAAGTCTCGCAAGTCGTGGATTTTCAAAATTTTGTGAAAATCCAAGAGCAAAAATGCGTCTTATTGCTGGTGCTAAACTTTTTCCATCTGATGTACAAACAATTTTACAAAATCAAAATACTCTCAATAATGTGATAACACAAAAAATATCAGAAGAACTTGAGCAATCTCGTGAATCACCTGATTTTGAACAAGATCGATTAAAAGGATTAGCATGGATGATAAAAAATGGAGTTCTTGAAATAAAGATAGGTATTATGCTTGATTCAAATGGGCGAATTTTCAGTCATGACGAAGCAGAATTTCATCATAAATATGGTATTGTTCGCGATTCTTATGCTAAGACAGCAAATATCATTCACTTTATGGGCTCGCTAAATGAAAGCAGAAGATCCTGGTTAGAAAATGGAGATTCTATTAATGTCCATAGGTCTTGGATTCCAGGACAAAAGGAATTTATTCATGCAGCAATTGATGAATTTGATAAATTATGGTATACGAATGGAAAAAATCTTAATTTAAAAGTGGCAATTGTACCTCTTCCTTATGCGATCAAAAATAATTGGATTAAATATTTTTCACCAATTCATCCTTCCACTGTCAATGAGTTACACACTTCAAAAATAAATAATGTACAACAAGATTTTGTTCTCGAAAAGAAAAATAATTCAAAATGGATTCATCAAGACGATGCAGTTAAATGGTTTTTAACTCCTAATAAAGCGAACGGTGTCGGTCTATTAATGATGGCAACGGGGACAGGAAAAACTAGAACAGCTTTAAAGATAGTCCAAGAGATGTTTGATAAAAATCTGATCGATGCGGTTGTAATTAATACACGGGAGCGTCTTCTTGAGCAATGGGATAAAGAAATGTCCAAAGGACTCGCAAAATGGAGACGCTATTCCTATTGGCACAATTCAGAAAAAAAACAATCAGAAATGTTTTTTCTAAATAAAAATAGAGGACGTTGTTTAATGATAACTTATTATTTTTTACCAGACGTCATTGATAGAATACCGCCTTCAAGATTAGAACGAATATTACTTATTGTTGATGAAATACATAATATTGGATCTGAGCAAAATGTTATAAAAATGAATATTAGTGAAAATGATAAGAAATATTTGACTTCAGATGCAACGGATGTTCCTTTGACAAAACCTGAATTCGCTGGGATAATGAATCAATATAAAAAATTTTATTATAGATTAGGTTTGAGTGCCACTCCATTTAGTGATTTTGATGATGAGCGAAACCAGTTTATTATTAATAGTTTCATGCAGCACCCTGTAATAATCAATAAAACACCAGATTGGAAAATAAAAATAATAAAAGAAAAAAAAATATTTTATTTTGGTCTTGAAGATGCAATAAAAAAAGGAATACTTTGCCCTTTTGAATATATTCCATTAAAATATAAACCATCTGTTCAAGATTTGGAAGAAAGAAAACGAGTTTTAAAGGTTTGGTCCTTAAAAGTAAAAAATGGAGAAGCTTCGCCGGAAGCACCTTATATAATGGCTGCTAATGTTCTTAAGGCATCGCGAAACAAGATACCTGTGTTTAAAAAATATTTAAATAAATGTAGTAAAAAAATTCTCAAGCGCTGTATCATCTTTGTACAAACGACCGATTATGGTAAAGATATTTGCAATCTAATTAATGGGTACACAAAAGATTATCATGAATTTTTTTCGGATGACGAAAAAGAAAATTTAGTTGAATTTGGAATTGGAAATCTCGAAGTGTTAATTACTTGTCATATGATCTCTGAAGGTGTAGACATAAAATCCGTTTCAAATATTGTATTATTTTCATCTGATAGACAACAATTAGAAACAATTCAGAGGATTGGCCGAGCATTAAGAACGGATCCATCCAATCCATCGAAAATATCAAAAGTGATTGATTTTGTATATTTAGAGGAAGACAAATCGGATTCTGCAGATAAAATAAGGATGGAATGGCTTAGCTATTTAGCAAAAATTAGACCAGAGGGGAGGTAAAAACTTGTCAATTGATATCGATAGTGAATTAGAAAAAGCAATAAAAAAAGTTGTTAGTGAACGGAACTATCCAGAGCAAGTGAATGTGTATATATTGAGTATTGTGTCACAGTTAAGAAATAAAGGACAAATTCACGAGGGGGATTTAAAAGATCTTCTTGAAAGAATTGGAAAATTAGTCGGAGAAGATTGATATGCCAACACTGATTGTACGTTTGAAAAAGATTCATATGAAATCTTTGAGAGAATTCGAAGATTTAACAATTGATTTTAAAAAATTAAATGGAATTAATTTAATGCAAATACAAAATGGCTATGGTAAAACAACTATTCATCAATTATTACGTCATATTTTTACTGGAAATTTACCACCGGATGATCAATTAAAAAGTTTTCGTTATAAAAGAAGTTTTGGAGGGCAAAGAGATAAATCAGAATTTTGGGTAGATTTAGAAATAAACAATAAAGAGTACCGAATAGGGATAGTATTTGATCATGAAGAAAATTCAGCTCAATTTATAACAATTAGCCCCGAACACGGTGGAAAGGAATATGAATGGCGACCACCACAAATTTTTAAAACAAAATTTTTTAATAAAAATAGCTTAGTAAAACTATTTATTTTTGATGGAGAAATGGCAAAAGACCTTAACAAGACGCAAGGAGCAGGAATAATCGAAGAATCAATACGACAAATAACAAATTTACATATATTATTTGATTATATAAAACAAGGTGCGACTGAAAATGATAAAGGGCAACTTCAATCTATAATTGACAATGTTCTTAAAGAAAAAGAAGTAAAAACAGTTGATTCAACCTATCAAAAATATCTTACATATCTTCAAACATGTAGGGACCATATACAAGAATGTAGACATGACGCAGATCAAATCAAACAGGAAATCGATATAAAAAAGGCTATACTTGATAAAATAATTAATGCACAAGAAGAGATTGATAAAAAAAATAAGGAGATATGGCCTGAGATACAGAAGATCAGCGAGCAACGGGATCTAGCAAAGCAAAATTTAAATCAATCTACAGTTGAACTTCTCGATGCACTTTTTAATCCTAGTAATCTCCCAGGGGACCTATGGAACCAAGTAAAAGAATACCATACTTCTTTTGAAAAAAAGAAAATACCCGCGTCTATCGGAAAACAATTTATTACAGAATTATTAGACGATATAAAATGTCTTTGCGGAACTCCATGGACAAAAGAAATGCGAAGATATGTAGAAGAAAACAAGGAAAAATATTTTGGAGAAGATCTATTATTTACAATAAAATCAATGCAAGGTGCCATCCGACAGATTGATGGAGATAAGGATTTGGATATACTTGCAGAACATATTGTTGCATCTGAATCTAGCGTAAATAAGGCTGAAACAGAAATACAAGATTTAAGAAATCAGTTTGATGCAGAAGCTTCAAAAAAACTTAATGAATTACAGGATCAACGGAATAAAGTCAACTTAGATATCGAAGACTTAGAATTTATGCTTCAAGAGATAATGGAAACAGATTTATTATTAATTAAACAAAACGATTTTGATAAAGGTATTCAAAAAACCGATGGTTCAACAGTAATGCACCCAGGAAAATTCAAGGAATGCAAAAATATATATTCGCTTTCGAAGGTTGAAGCTAATCTTGTTAGACAACTAAGTAAAATCGCCGATGTGAGATCATTGAATCGTGGAGCTGAAGTAGTAACCGAGGTTCTTCAATTATCTTTAAATAGATTAATGGGAAAACTCAGACAATCTGTTATTATAAAAGCAGATAGGATTTTACAAACGATTCGCGCTACAGGCGGCGGCCTTCAACTTAAAAGTTTTAACAAAGGTCTCCAATTTACTAATAGCTTTGGAGAAATACAAGATGATGTAAACATGGCTGCTCAACTCGCTGGTGCTTACAGTTATGTAACGGCAATGTATGAATTTGGTGAAATTGAAGTCCCATTAATTATTGATAGTCCCGTTACAGGATTTGGTGCTGGAGTAGCAGAAGATTGGGCCAGAGAGATACCTGAAAAGTTCCCTCAAGTCATTGCTCTTATTACATCATTAGAAAAAGCTGGACTTTTAGAAATGATTAATGATAAAAAAAAGAACATTTACTTATCTACGATTCGAAGGAAAGATGAGAAATTAAATGGAAAACCACAAGTGGGTAAGATGATTTGCGATGATAATGAAAAATTCTTCATAAATTATGAGATGGAAAAAGTTAAGGAAAATCTATCCCGAAGGGGGAGTTAGTAATGTCAAAGAGAGGAATAAAAAAAACAACATCTCAAAAAAAAGAATTGAAAACCCCTAAAGAATTTTTATTTGGAAAAAGGGAAAAACTTTATTTTGATAATTTAAATAAAAAATCATCTACAGGGAAGATGGATAATTTTATGGAACAATTTTGGTTATGTACATATATTGGTCTGGCACATAATAGACAAGCAGATCCTGGAGAAGGACCACAGATGGTTGATTATTTTCCAGGTCGTACGCGTACGAACGAGAATTTATTGAGAGGTTTTGTATTTTATCGTTATGCAAAAGAAAATGGCTATGTAATCGGAGATAGAGAAATTTTAAAAGCGATGAGAAGATTTTTTGACGAAACGAGTGATGGAAAACTAAGTGAAAGAGGTTATTATGAATTTAGTCGTTATGCTGCTGGTGGTTTTGAATTAATTTTAGACAAAATAGGACCGACCTATGATCTTGCAACATTCCTTGTAAAATATGTAGAGTTACTCAAAAATTATCCTGAAAATAGCAAATGAGGCTTTCGTGTGGCCCTCAAGTATTCGTGGAACCACAATGATATATTATTATTTTGTAGACGAATCAAGTTTAATAATTACATTTCTTAAGATTTTTATAAAGTCAATAAATTCCTTTGGGTTTTTAAAAACTGTCAATATGGATTCACTGTGAGCAATCTGATTTCTTACTTTTTCTGAAATGTTAAAAAAATGATCTGCGTCATCAATATCCTTAAAAAATTTTTTAACTAATTGTGAATTTTGGAAGAGAATCATTTTTTTATCAACAAATGTTGTACAATAAAGAATGTTTTTTGTAGTAAACTTTGGACCATATTTCTTAGTACAAAGTTCTACTGCTTTATCATATCGTTTTTGTTTTTCTTTCTTAAAACGTTGCATTCTTTTTTTAAGTTTTGTTGTATCGTCTGATAGCAATTTTAATAATTCAGATTCGAGTTGCATCAATAGGCAAAATAAACTTAATTTTACAGGAATTTTATCCATATCTAAAAAAGATACATAATATTCGATTTCGTTACCAACTAAAACAAAAAAAAAGTATTTATTTTGGAATAACGGTATCAAATCTAAAATTGACATTTTTGCTGATATTATCGATTCTGGATAAATTGTTTCAGCAGCATCCAGAGCGGATTTATCGATATCACACCCGGTTGACATTTCGATATAACCATAGGTTTTATCTTTATCTTTAACTAAACAGCAACGGTCTTGATTTTTGTCCATTTCATTGAATATTTCCTCTTGATTGGCATCAGTTTCAAATAAATTTAATAGTGCTTCGGAGGGATCAGCCAGTTTTTCAAATACGTCGATTGATTTATCATTTGGCGAAGCAATCATATAAATTGGATTCGAAATATCAATTACTTTGAAGGCATTTGCAACCGTATCATAATGAGTTAGAAGTGAATTGTTTTTTTCATTCATATTTTCACTTTTGGTTAAAAGTACCTTGTATTAAATATTCAATATATTTTTTGGCTATCAAATTATTGAATTTAGTTTCATCTTTTAAATATATGCATTATTTGTTTTCATTCTAATATCAAATGTTGAATAAAGATATTTTTATCCGATTACGAACATACGATAATGTTATAAAAAGCAAATCGATTTTAATTGTATGGACGAAGATAATGAAAATATTGTGCCTTTTGATAAAATTTGTAGAATAATAGATAATGAATTGGACATTCAAATTAAAAAAAATAAAATAATTTTAGACATATCTACATTTTCTTTCTTAGACAAGATTGTTTCAAACGATAACAATGAAGAAATCACTTATTTTATCCCAGATACGATAGAAAAACTCATTTTAAAAACTGAAAGTAACAAGAATTATTACTTTTATCTCTATAAATTGTTTAATGCTTTTTCCCAAAAAGCAGTTGATTTAAAATTACTTACAGATATTATAAATGGAGTTCGCCATGATAAAGGTAAATTTAAATTTATTACAGAGGAAATGATTGATAAAGATATTTATGACTATTGTATACAACATTTTTCATCGAACGAATTGATTGCTGAATTTTCACCAAAATTCAACATATTGGGTGATTACATTGGAAAGACATTAGGAGCAGCAAAAAAGCTCAAATTGTCAGTATTGATGATGAATGAATCTCTCTTGTCAAAAGTTCAATGGTTTATTCCTATTCTGTATACTGCTGAACATTTCCATAAAAAAAAGGTTGATTTTTTTGAAAAATATATTCCTTATATCAAACCTACTAGAGGTGTACGATGGGTTTTAGGTGGTTTGATAAGTGCAACACAATATAGTCAAATAGGTTGGGCACTTTGGGCTTTAGATCCTTAAATCTATAGTAATTATCTATAGACTGCAAAATACCAAATTCGATTTTGCTACACACTACCGATAAGAGTTAAGTTTAAATACTAAGAAATGTGTGCTAAAAATACCATCTTTCACTTGTTTTTATGGTGCGGGCTTTTTACTTATACACCGTAATCCCTTCGGCAACATGAATATGTTTTTCAAGGAAGAAGTTAATTTTTTACCTTTTCTTTTAATAATTTTTTATCTGGCTCTAAATCTAAAATATGCATTTTTCTATGGCAATTCGGACACAAAGCAACAGTGTTCTCCAAAGTATCTTCTCCATCCTTAGAAAACCATTCAATATGATGGATTTCTAAAAAAGGTTCACCATCTTTATAAAAAAACGGTGCAGGATTCCCACACAGTTGGCATTTTCCTTTTGCTCGTCGTTTCACATACTCAACAATATATTGACTCCGCTCATATTGTGTTGTAATAGTTTTTCTCACCCCACTTTTTCGAGGAACAGAGAGAATCTTATTGTATAATTCATCATCTGATAACGTTTTTACCTGTTTCTCCCTCAACCGAACCTTTTTTTGAAACACTTCTTCGGGTATTGGTCCTGGTGTTTCCTCTTCCTTCAATTTCAATGGAAACACCCAGACATCTCGATTATTTCCTTTAATATCAGGTTGAGTTTCTTTATAGGGTTGACCAGCGAGAATAACTTGCCCCTGGAAGATGTATTTTCTTGGTTCAAAAACCTCAAATAAAAATATCTCAACACCATTTTCTGTTGATTCTTTTACTGTTCTATTTTGAGCATGGGATAAACTTTGATTCCCTGTAAGGCCCATCCCGGTATAATGGAGAATATTGTTTACCCAGCGGTCCTCGTATATTGCTTTTGTATGATCAGATACAATAACAAGACTATTTGTTCGTTTACTCCGTCGCATACCTCCCTGTGGACTGCATTGAAAAATTCTACAGATATCTTCATTATTAACGATTTCACCAGGTTTTAGATTAGGATTAAACATATTGTTTTCACCTCATTTTACAGATTCTTTTAATGAAGATAAGAATCCGTTTAGAATGGGAATGTCAGCATCAGCAAAATTATATTTACTTAGATCCTTGATATCAACCCATCGAAAATCTTGACAATCAATATTTTTCACTTCATCGCCCATCCAATCTACAATATAAGCCATGAGTGTAATTGGAAATATCTCACGATCTTTTTCATAATTATGAGTTGTTTTCGTTAGAAACCTATTAATCGATATTGTAATCCCGAGCTCTTCTTTTATCTCTCGAATTAAACATTCCTCATATGTCTCATTACTTTCTACCTTTCCCCCAGGGAACTCCCATTTATTTGGCTCTAACCAACTATCCTTTTTCCTTTGAGCAATTAATACCTTGTTTTTATGCTGTATTATTGCTGCTGTCGCGATTTTTTCTTTTTCAACTATCATAGCCTATTGAATGAAATAAGTATTTCGTATAAGAATATAAGTAATAATTTCAGATTTAAGAATAACATTTTACCTTCATTTCTCCTAAAACGACCTAGTTTCCATAATTAAGGATATGTTTTTAAAGAGGATAATATTTTTAAAAAATTAAGGTGACACTATTTCTAAAAAAGATATAAGCGTTCAGATAGAAATGCTCGAAGGTGTTGGTGGACCAACTTCGGTGTGTAAAGAAATAAAATCGTTCGTCATAGAACATGAATCAATATCAGAAGGCATTCGGAAAAAAGATCTGAAAAAACAACTTACAACCATTTTTGAAGCACATGAAAAAATCGATGGGATGTATATCGAATATCTACTCGAAGAAGACCAGTATATTCTTAAAGATTTAAGAAGAATATTTCCAAAAAAAAATGTACGAACTTTAGTTGCCATGATGAAAAGAATTTCTAAGGAATTAAAGATTTCATCATCGTATGAGATACTCATTTCTTTAGCGGAGATATCTGATATAGGCGGTCGTAACCAGAATTTTTCCATCGGAAATTCAAAGAAAGGGATCTTATACTTACTAAATGAAAATTATAAAGGTAAAACCTTCCTCGATGAGAAAATATTATATCATGAGATTATGCACCTGAAGGAATTTAATGAACGCTCCATACCCTCCTTAGATATGGTTACACTGAAATTTAAATATCCATGGTTGACCGCATTATCGCATTTTTCAACTGAAGGAAGACTTGAAAAAATGAAACTTCCACATTTATATACGAAAAAAGAATTAATTGATGACCTAAGCTACATATTTCATATTAACAAAACACTAGCGAATGATATTGGCAATGAACTATGGGGTAAAAAACCCGATTTTAAAAAATATTGTGAAATCTATGAGGATAACCTTTATCCAGAGATTGAAAAACATAACAAATTAAAAAAGAATAAATAAATGGTATACTCTCAACTTTTTTTAACCTCTCTTAATTAGTGCCTGAACTTCTTTCTACAATGCCTTAAAAAATTAAAAGAAAAACGGAGAAACAAGAACATGACCAGGCGAATAGAATGTATCGGAACATCGTATAAATTGTTTTTAATCTTTTTTTAAACATTATCAAAGTAAAGAACTTCGTTTGCGAGTATCGTGGAGGAAAAATTTGTTTATAATAAATGATAATTTTTATTTAGATTATCTTAAATTTGATATCATTTTCTAATTTTCCCTTTTCCTTTTCGATACCACTCAAATGAAATCCTGCTTTTTCCCACGTATGAGTTCTTTCATACTCTTTGTAGCTTTCTTCAGCATTTTTAAATGTAGATAAAATTTGTCTCTTAAATTGTATTAAAAAATCTTTATCCATATGTAATTCTTTGAATTGAAGAAATATATTATACATCATGATTTTTGCCTGATTGTTTAATGCATTCCCACAAGTTCGTAAATCTTTTTCTTTTTTCCCTTCTTCGTATGCTTTTGTAAAAGCACGTAGTGCTTCAATAGGCTTGTTCGCATGTCTTTCAACGATACCTTTTGTATTATAGAGAGCTGCTTTATTCTTACATTTTTTTTCAGCAAGTTCAATGATCTTTATTGCCTTTTCATGTTCTCCAAGTATGAGTTCATAAACTAGAGGTAATCCTGCAAAGGCGGAATCAATATCATCCTGCGATTTTGCGATTTGTAGGACTTCGATGAACTCTTCCGTGGCTGCATTAGCTCTTGCTTTTGAATCTAATAGAGGGTGTTTATCCATTGAAGGAATTTTTTTTAAACCAAGATAGTATTCAGTCCAAGCGAGAAGTTTTCGCCTATATGAATCCTGCAATTCTGTAAACTTTTTTGTATCGTAGTGTTTACGTAGATTCTTTCTAGCCTCCCAATAATGTAGTCCGGTCTCATCCTCCATATCATATAATATTTTTTCCTTTTGAAAATACCTTCGAGCATCTTCAACCTTTTGATCATCTCTTAAATCTGAAGGGATTTTGTTAATAATTTTTTCAAGATGATACATTTCAATAAAATCCGTGAGTTTACGAATCCATTCAAGTCTTTGTTGGTTTACCTCATATTCTATTTTCTTTGACCGTGGTCGTTGTTTATCTTCTTTATCAGCGCCTACCGATTTTTTATCTTTTGATTTCTTATCTTTTGGTGTATCTTTTTGTTTAAGAAGTTGAAAACATTTCGTTAATTTATCAATTGTTTTTGTTACTCCTCTCTCTTTATACTTTAAATCTGGTTTCTCTTTTGAGACTAGTAAATTATATTCTCTTTCAGCTCTTGCCTTATACAGTGGTTTTCCAAAATCTAAAAACATTTTAAAAACTCGAATTTCTCGTTCTGACAAATTTAGGAATTCACCAAAATCCATTAATTCTTTTTCTATTTCCATTAGTTACACGACTCCATATTTTTTAATAAACAAGAAGTAGCATCAACATACGAGTATAAATATTCTAATTTTTGGTAACCAGCCAATCCCCTTAAACTTTATTTTTAATAAAATGAGCGTCTTTTATGTTATTGTGACCCAACATCATGTTCTTGACGAACATGAGAGGCAGGCGGGGCTCAGTCTCTGTTGGGGAGGTAATTAATAAGTAACGAAAAGAGGTATATAAAATGTATCAAAAATACATAAAAGAACTTAAGACCCCATCCCAGTTGGAGTCTGAAGTTAATAACAATCACTGGGAGGCAGACGCAGAGGGAGCTAAATATTATACTCAAGAAAATATATCCAATGAAGCATTAAATGATATGATAGAAAAAATCAAGAAAATAATTACTGAAAAATATGATAACGATATTTTCGCAGCCTTTCTATATGGGTCATATGTAACTAACAGCCAGAAACCACATAGTGACATAGACATAATGTTAATATCAAATCGTTTTGAATTTGAACCAACGAAAAAAATTTATAGAATAGATACTAAAGATGTTTCAATTTACGAAATTAATAAAGAATTTGCTGAACAAGGGATATTCAATTTAAGCAACGATTTTATCAATCAATTTTTCTGTGCCCCTATATACCCTTTAAAGAATTCAAAATATATAAAAGAACTACGCAAACGTGCCATAATAAATAAGTTAATACAATATAAAAAATACTGGAATCAAGGTGCTGATAAAGTTATTGAATATATATATGAGGACACAATTTTAAAATATACTACATTCGGATGGCAAAGATATAAAGAAAAAATACCATTGCATATAAGGTATCTTAAAGACGAATATGAAAAATTAATGACGAAAATGCGAAATATTGGCATTGGTCTATCAGATAGGGAAACAAATATAAGTTATAATAGATTAAAGATATATAAGAATAAATTACAAAAGATATATTTCGGCTTTCGTAGTTCCAGAGGAAACAGTTTTAATCACTTGGTAAAGCAAGCCATTAAGATAGAAAAAATAAACTTTTACCGGTACCTTAAGTTATAGGACGTGCTTAAAATTTTATTAATCTTTTACTAAATAAAAATTTAACCAATGAGGTAAAAAATATGCAAAATATGAATATAAAAAAAATGATGCCGTATTTTGGCTGTACTTTAGAGGATCTTTGTTCCAAAGGAATTATTAAAGATTATAAGGTTGTTTGGCCACATGTTCATACTGCTTATTCTTTAAGTACTTGGCATCTAAATTCTTTTATTGGTCGTTTCAATGAGTGCACAATTGAGATACCCCAACTTCTGAAAATAGCTGATAAACATAATATAAGTCAAATAGTAATTACTGATCATGATGCGCCAAGAAAAAAACCATATAAAACAAATTATTCACCTTTTAGAGGAGCAATAAAAGCAGAAAAAAGAGCAAAAGAAAATAAACATAACGTCAAAGTAATAAAAGGACAAGAAATTTTATTTACTCCAAATAATCAAAAGATATCAGTACATATCTTGCTTTTTCCATTAACAAAGGAAATAGACATTAAATACAAAACTAGAACTATCGAAGATCTTGCTGATTTCTGTTATGATAATAATATAAAAATGATTGCACCTCATCCTCTAGTAGATGAATCAATGAAAATTTGTAAAAAAACTTTATTATATGATGAAGATAAACCAAAAAAAATTTATTACAAAAATATAAAATATTTTGATGCTGTTTCAGTAATAAATGGATTATCTTTTGAACAATTGAATATTGCCACAATATATGCAACTCAGGGATTAACAAATATGGCAAAAATTGGAGAATGCGATGCGCATTCTTACGAGACACTGGGACTTGCAGGAACCTTAATTCCTTTTGACTCCGCTGGTATTGTTGAAGCGATTCAAAGAAAAAGCACAATCCCATTTGGTATATTTGGTGCAAGTAGGGATTTAATTTATTCTTGGGCCATTAATGCATATAATCTGAATAAAGAATATTCATACTACTTTAAAAAAGATCCCAAGGGTAATTATGGTGATGGTTTTGAGATATTCAAACAAGTCCATGGCGACAAGTTCACCAATCAAAACGCGCTCGTGACTCTTATGCTTTATCTATTTAAAATATTAAGATATACTGCTTTCCCTATTGCTGAATTTGCAATGTATCATCAAAATCTTCGATCTATAATTAATCACTTTCCAGAGATACGTTGAAAATTTTTTATTATCAAGGTGTTTAGAAGAAATTGCTACTAAACAAGAATTAGGGAGAAAAAAATGACAATCAAGGAAGAGCTAGATAAAGAATATGATATAAAACTAAAGAAACTAAAAGAAACATGTAAACATCAAAAGGTTACAGAAAAAAACGAGAGATGTGCAGCAACAGGTGAATGGATAGAGTACTACATAAGAATTTGTGATATATGTGGAACTATTCTTTCGAGAAAAACATGGTGTGCTGATTGCCACAAGGAAATTCATGATGATGAGATTAAACATATTTTTGGGTTTGAACTCTGTCCGGATTGTTATAAAAATAAAGATACTTTTTATGAACGCTTATCTGCCAGAAGAGGCAAAAACTAACGTTAATTTTAAATACAAAAACTGAAGATGTAAGAATTTCATTTTTCACAATAATTAATGGGGTCGGCTTTTAACCTATACACCGTATTGTCTTCCAAGATATGTTTTTAAAGAAGGAAACCGTTTTAATTATCAGGTGAAATAATGAAGAAAAAACAGAAAGGACCAGGTTATTCTGAAAAAGAACGAGGGGAAATGCTTGAATTTACCGAACTGTCTTATGAATTAGGTAGTGGACTGGAACGAAAAAGGTTAAAGAAGAAAAATAAATAGACTAAAAACCGTGTTAATGCTTGATTGATTCACTTTCTGAGATTTTTATCTTTCCCAAACATTTAAATGAATCCATAGGTTAACAAATCTCAAGAAATCTTTAGGGGAGCTGAAAGGAGTATGCGAAACAGAAAGTGGAGGAAAGGATTAGTTTTGGAAATATTATTGTTATTATTTTTTACAAGTATAATACCAAGTATATCTGGAATCGATGTTGAAAATACAGTACATAATGATAAAGGTATTATCGATCAGACACTATATCCACCCTGGGAATTATGGGATAATATGCGTGACATTACCTTGGGACTTGGTGGTTGGGAGTCCGGGTATGAATACGGTAATAATGAGAATGTAAGTGTAATTACCAATATTGGTGCAGGTATTTTAGGAGCTTCATATGCAATACAAAATTGTTGGAATAACGTTACATGGACTTGTCCACAAAATGATTATTATAGGTTTGCATTCGATTATGATAGTCATGGTTGGGGGGTTCTTACTGGAGGATCTTATTGGGGTGACGCAGCCGTTATAGATGTGACTGTGTTTTATATTATTATTGACCCCGATTATGGACCCGATGGCCCTTATCCATTTAACTATACTAGAGTCATATTTACACAGTCTGGATGGCCTCCATTTGAACCGACATGGTTTGGTTACAATGAACACTCATATGCTCAATCACCAACAATTTATGCTGAAGCCGGAAAGACATACACTATAATGTCCGGTATTTCAGTTGAATCTTTTTGTCTTGCTATTTTAGGATTTTCAAGTGTTGAAGGTGAACTTCATGGTCAAGAGAATTATATCTATATTACTAATGAACCTCCAACAACACCTTTATTACATATTGACCCTAATCCCCCAAATCACAATTTCGGCGTTGTAACAGAAGGAGAACGTCGTAATTGGTCATTTAATGTCTGGAACGGGGGAATTGGTACTTTACATTGGACGATTCACAAAGATAGTAATTGGTTCATAGTAATTCCTCCTTTTGGGTTTAGTAACGGTCAAACTATACAACACAAAGTAATAATTAATACTACTGGATTGAATCCAGGATACCATTCTGGTCATATTGAAATTGATTCGGATATGGGGTCGATAAATGGCCTTATTGAAGTTTTTGTGAACTCTCAAATTGGACCTCCATTAATACCATCAGGTACCACAGAGGGTGAAACTTGGAAATCATATAGTTACACCACCTCTGTTAATGATCCAGATGAGCATGATGTTTATTATTGGTTTGACTGGGGTGACGGTTCCAACACTAGCTGGATTGGTCCTTATACTTCGGGACAGGAAATTTCAATAACACATACATGGGATTCACCCGGAAATTTTAATGTGAAAGTAAAAGCGAAAGATATTTATGGAGCGACAAGTGATTGGTCAGAGCCATTACAGGTAAATATAATTGAGGAACCTGTTCAAGTTAGTATTATACAACCAAAAAATGGAATATATGTCCTCGGTTCTCTCTTTATTCCTTTATTTTTTTCAAAAATAATCATCGGTCCCATTGAGATCGAGGTTGATGCCTCATCCCACTATGGCATCCAAAGGTGCGAATTCTATGTTAATAATGGTCTAAGGGAGACTGATTACACATACCCGTATTCTTTCATTTGGACTGAATCTTTATCTTATGAATCCTTTACTCTTACTGTGAATGCATATGATACAATTGGAAGAATGACTTCAAAAACTTTAGAAAATGTATGGAAATTTTCATTTGGACCAGGTTAATGCGGTGAGGTATGAATATGAATAAGAAATATGTAATATTTTTATTTTTAAGTACATTTTTTATTATTTTGATGATGTCAAGTGGTATAGCATCCAATGAGGATAATGATAATTTTCCAACAAATAATAAAATTCATATCAATACAAAAGAAATTATTGCAAATCAATTTGACGATAATATTTGGGAAGAGATGTATGTAAGAGAATATCCTGATGGAGATTTTGTTTGGGATCTATATGTCGATATTGGAACCGAAGTGCAATTTGATATCCAAATTCAATCAGAATTAATTCTTGGTCATGATTTTGTTTTCTCTGTTGTACAATTACCTCTAATAAATAATGAACCGATGTTTGACTATGTAGAAGGAAGCGCATGGTGGCCTCTCACTTATCTCCTTGGTGCTTCAGACACGGAAGTCTTGTGGTGTTTCCCACATGTGGGATTTCTAATCGTAAAAACAATGAGATTTAATGCTATAGTTAATAAACCTGGTTCTCCAAATGTTGATTTAACAATTTTTTCTTTAATACCTGATACAACCGAAGATCCTAGTTATGATCATGTTAGAGTTATTGGATTGAATGATCCACCAAATCAACCAACATCTCCATCAGGTCCCTCTACAGGATATAGAAATCAATCATTAACATATTCAACTCAAACATCAGATCCTGAAGGAGACAATATCAGATATTTGTTTGACTGGGGTGATGGATCTACAGATTGGACTAACTTTGTTTCTTCAAATGTACCGGTTTCAATGGCTCACGAATGGACAAATCTTGGGTCTTTTCAGATAAAAGTGAAAGCACAGGATATATATGGTTACGATAGTGCTTGGTCTCAAATAAAAACGCTTACAATAATAAATAGAATACCTTCAACACCAACCTTAGGACCTCCATCAAATGGTCATGTATTCAATATATTCCCTGGTCAAATCAATGTTGATTTAACTGCATCATCACTTGATTTGGACGGCGATAATATTAGATACAGATTTTGGGATGCAGATACCGGAACTATAATTCATACTACCGATTGGTTACCATATCATACTTCCGGTACCGTGACCTGGCAACATCTTTCCCCTGGAACATACCATTGGTATTCAAAAACTCAAGATATATTAAATGATTGGAGCTCTCAAAGTGTGACCTATAGTTTTATTATTCAGGAAATGCAAGTACCTCCATATCCACCTAGTGAACCAATTCCAAAAAATGGTTCTATTAATATTAATATTCACACTAGTTTATTCTGGCTTGGTGGCGATCCAAATTCAAATGATACAGTAACCTACGATGTGTATTTTGGAACAACTAATCCTCCACCGAAAGTTAGTACTAATCAATCCAACACAATCTATATCCCCGGATTACTTATGTTTAATCAAACATATTACTGGAAAATTGTTTCATGGGATAATCATAATGCATCAACCACCGGGAGAGCCTGGCATTTCGTCACTGCAGAAAATAACGCCCCAAATCAACCTAGTAATCCTAATCCAACAAACAATACAATTGATGTAGATGTCAATATAAACCTAAGTTGGGTCTGTATCGATCCCGATGGTAACACATTAACCTATGATGTATATTTGGAGGAAAATGATTCAACGCCAGATGTTTTAGTTTCAGAAAATCAAATCGAAACAATGTACAATCCTGAACTATTCTATAACACAAAATATTATTGGCAAATAATCGCTAAAGATGAACTTGGTGCAACGACCGCGGGACCAATTTGGAATTTTATTACAGAATCTGTACCAAAAGCTGATTTATCCTGTGAAGGCGATCTATCTTGGATTGATGTGACTCCTGGTTCAACGGTTACCGGCATTTTCACTGTTGAAAATATTGGTAAACCTAGTACGTTATTAAATTGGGAGATTATTCAATGGCCAACATGGGGCTCTTGGGCATTTGATCCTCAATACGGTGTAAACCTTTCATCTGAAGATCCTCTCGTTATCGTTCATGTTACAGTTCAATCGCCGACTAATCCAGAAACACAATTTAATGGAAATATTAAAATAATAAATACCGAAAATTCATCTGATTTTTGTACTATTGATGTATCGCTTTCAACACCAGCTAATCAAGAAATAATAAATCTTTTGATGATGAAAAAAATACACTTTCAAAATTCAATGTTTATGATACAAATACAAAAGTTAAATTAATTAAGGAGGAATAAAATATGAAAAAAAAAATATTTTGTATATCTGTTGGGATATTGTTTATTTCTAATATGTTTATTGGTAGTCTTATTGCTATAGATGAAGTAAACCCACAAATAAAATTTCAGGATGAAATTAATAAAGAAATCAATAATTATAAAACATATTCAGTAAATGAGAATAAACAAAAAATTGTTCCATCATTTAATTCAATTATCCCTAACTCAAATCCAATAATGAATCTTGGACCTTTTGATCCTATTGTAAACTGGATACCTGGAGGTATTACAAGTAATCCTTGTGGCGGTGATACAACCTTTAGTGCTACTTTATGGGCAAAAGGATTAACTGCTACTTCATGTGAATTGTTTTTTGTATGGGATGTTGATTCACATTTACTATGGCAGTTCTATGACTATCAGACTCCACAAGAATATTATGATGGGAATTGCCCGTATACTTTTTCAATTTCGGATACAGGTTTTAACAGAGGAACTTGGTATTATACACGTGCGGTTGCGACTAATAATTTAGATCTTTCATCTCAATCGTTTTTTGAATTAAGTTTTTGTCCGGGATATCCATCAGTTCTAACCAATTCTGCCTCTGAATATAACTATACAAGTATTTGCTTAAATGGAAACTTAAATAATGGGGGTTTTTGTGGAACTACCTGTGATGTTTGGTTTGTGTATGACACTGTATCACATAGTAACCCATCCGAGTATGCCTATTCTACTTCACATCAAATAAAAACTTCAAATGGAGTATATGATGAATCGGTTAGTGGATTATCTATAGGAACTCAGTATTATTACCGTGCTTGTGCCTCAAATGATGTTTCTTCTGTGTTTGGAGATGAACAGAATTTCTTAACATGGGGGGCGTATTTTATTTGGGAAGATTCAGATGGAGATGGACAAGGAACAAATATTAATTTTAATGCATCGAATTCCTGTGGAGACAATAGCATTGTTAGTTATCAATGGGATTGGACAAATGATGGAACATATGATTTTAGTAGCGATAATCCCTGCTGTAATCATGACTATTTTGATACATATCCTCATGATTGTAAATTGAAAATAACAAACATATATGGCCAAACAGATACAATTATAAATTCAGTTAAGGCAAAAGTAGCGATTACTGCTGATGCGGCTGGTCCTTATTTTGGATTTGTAAATACATCTATACAGTTCATTGGTTCAGCATCTGGTGGGACACCTCCTTATAATTGGAATTGGGATTTTGGAGATGGAAATTCAAGTAACGAGCAATATCCTATCCATACCTATAGTTCAGCAAATTTTTATACTATAATACTCTCAGTGACAGATAATTATGATGGTATAGGACTAGATAGTACAAGCGCAGATATTCAACCTATTGGTGGTAACCATCGACCAATAGCAACTGATGATAATTCGACAGTTGATGAAGACTCAGTAAACAACAGAATAGATGTGCTTGCAAATGATTATGATCCAGATTCGGATAATATTTTCATTGCCTCAGTTACTACTCCCTCGCATGGTACTATTGTTTTTAATTCGGCTTATATATACTATACACCGGATTCTAACTATAATGGGCCTGATTCTTTCTATTATAATATTAGCGATGAGCTGGGGGGAAATGACACTGCATATGTTGATATACAGGTGTTACCGCAAAACGACAATCCAACCGCTAATGATGATGCGACTACAGTCACTGAAAACACATCGAATAATGAGATAGATGTTCTTTTAAATGATTATGATATCGATGGAGATGACATTCAAATAATCGACATAACGCTACCATCACATGGGATGGCATCATATACTCCAGATTATGTATATTATACACCAGATTCTGGTTATTTGGATTCAGACTCATTTACTTATTTTATAGGTGATGGTAAAAACGGAACTGATAGCGCATTAATACTCATAACAATCAAACCTGTGGAACCCGATTTAAAATGCGTTGGAGAAATAAACTGGGTTCGTAAAACACCTGGTACGACAGTTTATGGTAATTTCACTGTTGAAAATATTGGTGATCCTAAATCTTACCTTGATTGGGCTATAAGTGAATATCCTGGATGGGGTAATTGGATGTTTTCCCCAGCTTCAGGTGAAGATCTTACACCCGAAAACGGTGCTACACGAGTACAGGTAGAAGTTGTAGTTCCGAATAAATCTTTTCAGGAATATTCTGATAATATTAAAATTATTAATCTTAATAATAATAGTGATTATAGCATAATATCAGTATCATTGTCAACACCGACAGAACAAAAATCTGCTCAGTATCAAATCTATTTCTTCTTGGAAAAAATATTCGAGCGATTCCCACTTGCGTTCCCGATATTGCGACATCTCATGGGGTACTAAGAATCCCCTCATCTTTATTTTTATCTTTTCCAAACATTTAAATGAAACCACAGGATAACAAATCTACCTGTTTGGAGACAGGGGAGGAATAAATTCATGAAAACGAAAATGATTGGAGTATTTGTCTGTATGTTGTTGATCGCTCCTGCGGTGCCCGCAGTCACGTCTTTAAAAAATAGTGTATTAAATTCAACGGTTACAAATACCCAACAAAAAAGTATGGCAGTGAACTGGACTGAAATACAAAAGATCATTGCCTCAGATGGTAACGCAGCAGACCTGTTTGGCTGGCATGTTTCTCTTTCTGGCGACACTGCCATTATCGGAGCATATTGTGATATTAGTAATGGGTATGCATATGTGTTCACCCGGTCCAGCACCAACTGGACGCAGCAAGCAAAGCTTCTCGCCTCCGATGGCGAAGAAGATGATTTTTTTGGCTTTTCTGTTTCTCTCGATGGTGACACTGCTCTTATTGGAGCATATGGTGATGATGACAACGGAGATACTTCTGGTTCTGCGTACGTGTTCACCCGNNTTTTCCAAACATTTAAATGAATCCTAAGGATAACAAACCAACCTGTTATTAACAGGGGAGGAATAAAATTATGAAAAAGAAAATAATCGGTGTATCTGTATGTATGCTGTTCATAACCATCACTATTCCCTTAGTTAGTTCTCTAAATGATAATACATTACCTAAATTAGAACCTAATATTATTCAATCATCTTCACAACAGAATTGGACCCAATTACAAAAGTTACTCCATCCAGATGGCGCATATTATTTGTTTGGTTTTGATGTTTCACTTTCAGGCGATACCGCTCTTGTTGGAAGTCCTTATGATGGTTCGGCATACGTGTTTACTCGTAATGGCACGAATTGGACGCTGCAACAACAATTCCTCGTAGGAGGCTGGTTTGGTGTAGCTGTTTCAATTGATGGTGATACTGCCCTCATTGGAGATCAGACTGGCTCTGCGTATGTCTTCACTCGCAATGGAACCGTATGGACACAGCAAGCCATCCTCCTCGCATCGGATGGTGAAGGAGGGGATTATTTCGGCCAATCTGTGTGTCTAAATGGTGATACTGCTCTTGTTGGAGCATATAATGATGATGACAATGGAATCGATTCTGGTTCTGCATATGTCTTCACACGGACTGGCACCAATTGGACACAACAAGCTAAGCTTCTAGCCTCAGACGGTGCCGCAGGAGATACGTTTGGCAACAGGGTTTCCATTGATGGTAACACCGCGTTCATCGGAGCACCTACGGATGATGACAACGGAGAAAATTCTGGTTCGGTGTACGTGTTCACTCGCACTGGTACTACCTGGACACAGAAGCAAAAGCTCTTCTCCACTGATGGTGCAGCAGGGGATCTATTTGGTTTCTCTGTTTCTCTCGATGGGAATACCGCTTTAATTGGAGCATTCTATAATTACAACAATGGAAATATGACTGGTTCCACTTATGTGTTCACCCGCGCCGGAACCACCTGGACACAGAGCCAAAAACTAATAGCATCAGACGGGGAGTATGCTGATAATTTCGGCATCTCAGTTTCCCTCTCTGGAAATACTGCATTAATTGGAGCACACGGTGAAGATGACAACGGACAAGATTCTGGTTCTGCTTACATATTTATACGTATCAGTACCACTTGGACAGAACAAGCCAAGGTCCTCGCATCAGATGGTTTAGCAGGGGAATGGTTTGGTTATGCTGTTTCTGTTTCTGGTCATACGGCTCTTATTGGATCACCCATATCTGGGTCAGCATACTTATTCCAAGCTTCAAACCAACCGCCGAATCCACCCACCATCACAGGTCCAATAAAAGCCAAAATAAAGGTTGCAACCGCATATAATTTCACAACAACAGATCCTAACGGTGATGATTTCTACTACTTTGTTGATTGGGGTGACGGTACGAACAGCAGCTGGATTGGACCCTATTCATCAGGAGATCTCATAAACGAATCACATACATGGTCCAAAGAGGGAACCTACACGATCAAAGCCAAAGCAAAAGACGTTTATGGGAACGAAAGCGACTGGGGAACACTTTCAGTGACAATGCCAACCTCATACAATATCCCATTCGAGCCGTTCTGGGAAAGACTCTTTGAACGATTCCCTAGTGCGTTCCCAATACTCAGACATCTCATGGGATACTAAGAATCCCCCCCTTTTTTCTCTTTTTATTAATCATTTTGATTTCGCACAAAAAAATAATCTTTAAACCGCGCTAATGCTTCTCCGCTACGTTTATATAAAGTTTACTATTATCATGTTTTAGATACGATTTTGGTTGTTTTTTTCCTTACGGCTTTTAACCTATACACCGTAGTCCCTTCGGCGGCTTGACCAACTTTTTTCTCCTGTTGGATAATTAAATATTATGAAACAAATTCTTTTGTAACTATCAGATTCGCTCTTGAGATTGGTATCGCTTCCCCTGCATTTTTTTCGTATTTTTTATCAAGGTAACTTTCAACTTCTCTGTAATGAAGATTTCAACTGTCCTTCACCATCAAAAACAAATCGACAAGTACAGCATCAATCCATGAGTCGCTTTAAACCCCAGATACCCGCGAAAACAAAGAGTACGGTGATCAACAGAAGAACCCCGATATGGAATGGTACGCTACCAAGATCGTTGGTGATTAAAAGGGCTCGCAAGGAATCAACCACATAATAGAGAGGGTTAAACCACGTGACATATTGAAGAGGCTTGGGCATCAGTTCAATAGGGTACAGCGCGTTGCTTGCAAAAAACAGCGGCATGGTAATTAACTGAATGACTCCCATAAATCGTTCTCTTTTCCGAAGAAACGATGCAAAGACAATGGAAAGAGACGCAAAACAAGTAGACGCAAGCACAATGATGATGATGATACCAATAACATTTACAACCCCAATAACAAATGTCACCCCCAGAAGGGACGCGATGAGAACAATCACCACCGATTGCAATAAACCACGAACACCAGCAGATAATGCTTTGCCAATGATGATTGATCCTCGAGAAGTCGGCGTTACCATGAGTTTTGCAAGAATCCCTGAATCTTTATCCCATGTAATCGCGATACCATAGAAAATCGCGGTGAACAACAACGACTGCGCCATAACTCCCGGAGTAAGATACGACATATACGACATATTCCCGGTATCAATGACCCGATACCTATTAAAGACAGAACCAAAAATAACTAACCAGAGAATCGGTTGAATCAGCCGTACAAACACCTCAAAAGGATCATGACGGAGCTTCCGCACTTCAAACTCAAATATCACCAACGTCTTTTTAATCAACTGCCAGGGGCTGAACATTATTTCACTCTCCGAACAGTTCTACGTCGTCCTTTAATCGCTTTCCAATCGTTATGTGCACTCTCCTCATCAAACCTCGAACCAGTGAACTTGAGAAACACATCTTCAAGGCTTGGTCCTCGTATTTCAAGATCGCTTACCAGAAGATGATGTTGTATGAGTTTGCGGAGAATCTCCAGCATCTGTTCATCAGGATGAGAAATCCTTAACTGCCAGGTATTCGAAGCAAGCTGAGAAATGTCGACGCCTTCAATACCGCTGAACACAGCAGTAGGATTCGCGGATGCATCATTATTTTTCGAATCAAGAACGAACGTTACCGTACCTACACCAACTTTCTCTTTCAACTGTTGGGGAGAACCAACAACAGATAACCTACCGTGATCAATAATCCCGATCTGATCACAAAGAGCCTCTGCTTCCTCCATATAATGAGTGGTGAGAAATATCGTCATGTGTTCTTCTTGATTGAGTTTTCGTATATGTTCCCAGACTAATTTTCGTCCTGCAGGATCTAATCCAATAGTTGGCTCGTCTAAAAAAAGCACCTTTGGCTTATGCAGCATCGCTTGTCCAATTTCTAAACGTCGTATCATGCCACCAGAGTAAGTGTCGACGAGACTATGTGCTCGTGGGATGAGATCTAACAGAGTGAGTATCGCATCAATTCGTGTTCGCCTTTCTTGAGGAGGAATCTCATAGAGTTTGGCTGAAAGCAGGAGGTTTTCATATCCTGTGAGAGCACCATCAGCAGAAAGCTCCTGAGGAACATACCCAATCATTCCTCGAACTTTACTAGGCTCTTTGATGACATCTAAATCAAAAATATATGCAGTCCCTTGCGTTGGTCTGGCGAGGGTTATCAAAATCTTAATAGTTGTTGATTTCCCTGCGCCATTTGGACCAAGAAAACCAAAGATGCTCCCCTCAGTAACTTCAAAGGATAAATTATCGACTGCTTTAATATTTCCTTTATATATTTTGGAAAGATTTTGTACGTTGATTGCCTTCATAAAAACAAGCAAGTCAACCTGCAAAGGCTATTTAACAATTTTCCATTTTCTGCGCGTCTCCATCTAGATTACAAGAAGACTGGCGAATCTAATCATTCCTTCCTATCGTTTTACACAGTTAGCTAAAAAAGAGTATCACAACGGGTTAAATATTGATATTCCAGTAATCTAGGGTTCAAATACTTTCCTTGGCACTATCAATTGTAACTAATTTACCAGTAAATTCTTGTTCCCTTCCTGAGGGGAGCATAAAGTTACTATTTGGCATAGATCCACCTTTTTTCCGTTCTGTTTAATGAATGTACTAACATGTTTAATGAATGTATCAGAAAGTATATGTAAACAAAAAGCGTAAACGGTCTTAGGTGAACACAAATGAATGGGAAAAAAATCGCAATCATAGGACTCTGCCTTTTCATGATTACCGCCTCCCTCAGTGCGATAACAGGAAACGCAGAAGAAACACAAGGAACATCAGATGCAGGCGTCGCATCTTCCAGTGCAGGTATCTGGTATCCCACTACAGGCCGATTTTCCTATACCAATGGAGACGCTACAGGCACCTATGTGCATTTCACAATCGATGAAAACACAGGAAGCATAACAGAGTATACCGTAAAACTAACGTTCTATCCTATGGTCTGGTACAGTCCAATGAGTAGCATATATCCTACTCCTGAAAAAGGGATCAATTCCGGTAATATCACATACGAAAACAAAACAATATTCAACTCAATACAAATAAATGGTTTTGAACCAACAGCAACCCCGAATGCATATGCGGATTACCTTATTTTCCAAGGAAAAAACACACTCATGAAATGTGTTGACCAAGAAGGCGGAAGTATGCATATTGCCTCCAGTGATCATCCTACAATGATAATCTTTGAAGTACCGGATGGATTTGAAATCACCCAATTAGCAAACGACATCTACAGCATTCCACCACCTCTTATAGATGAAAAAGGAGGGGAAAACGGTACAGTGGATACACCAGGACAACCAATACCCTCTGAAAGCGTGCCATCTCCATGGCAGACCATATGGATAAAATCCGACAATACAACAACCTCAATAAACTCCTATAATGCAACAGTCACCGTAAACGGACAGACGATAGAACTTGAGGTAAGTCCCTACGGATACCTTGATATCTACACCTACGTCGAATACCCAGCGCCACCTATGGTAAATGATTTCTGGTACAACGATCTGAACATCACACAAGAACAAACCACCATCGAAGAAGCAAAACGAAATGGAATAATTTCTGCAGAAGGATGGGTCACCGATGACACGATACTCCCACCGTCTGTGGAGGTATCACCAACAGACTGGGACCAAGTAAAGATGGCGAACTCCGCTTCAAATAACTATTACACCTACGAGGACCCGACCTTTGAGATGACATTCAACAAAATCGATAACACCGGTGTCGATGTCATTGTCAACTCAGAAATATCGACCGGGAGAATCGTCATCATTAACGTCGATAAAGAAGTACTACAAACCACATCCGTTGAAAAACTCCTCGTCAGCTTCGATAACACAACGATGACCCCAACGGACAGTCTTCAAACGCTCATGGAAAAAGTACAGAACAAGGAGAGCAGCCCCACTTATTATGTCCTCTCTGGAGAACAACTTACCACACTCTTCGTCTATGTTCCTCATTTCTCCACTCATACGATCTCCATCAAGAGCCTTACGTCAGGAGTCGCAGCGATTTCGAATATTATTCTGCCGATACTCCTCTCTGCATTATTCATTTGTCTCTCTATCGGAGCGATGGTACTACAGAAGAGAAAACATCGGGATGATTTCTAAATCATCCCCTCGCCTCCCCCCTTTCTTTAACGCCATTCCAAAATAAACATATACAACGAAAGACATGCAGCACAAACGAAGGTCAGCACATGAATGAACTAGAAATATTCCTCCGATTCTCATTTCTTGGTTTATCAGCACTTATCAGTATCATTTCGTTACTGTCGCTTATAAAAATAAAAGAAATGAAATTAGCGTTTGCATCCGTAGGTTTTCTTCTCTTTACTATCGAAGGCATCCTTGTGACCATTGGAATTTTTTCCTCTGCTGTCGAAACCATGGTAACCCCGTTGACATTAATAGGTACAAGTTTTATCGCCTTGATTTTCTTTTATCTGTCCATCCTGAAACGCTAGGTGCCAGCAATGGACCATGAACTGCTGACCTTATCCCGAAGAAAAATGATTTTTCAACAAATCTCTAAATACCCTGGAACCTACCTTAGGGAAATGGAAAAAGCACTCTCACTGTCTCTTGGAGATCTTCAATATCATCTTCAACAACTCGAAAAAGCAAATCTCATTTCATCACATGACGATGGACGCAGAAAAAGATATTTTGTAAAAGCTGAGGTGAATTATTTTGACAGAGAAGTTTTATCATTTGTCAAAATAAGAACGTCACGAAATATTATCATTTTTCTTCTGCTGCATCCTGATTCAAGTTTCAAAGAAATCCTTGGCCAGTTCCATTTCACAAAAGGAGCGCTTTCCTTTCATTTGAAAAAATTGTTGCACGCAAATATCATAACGAAGACGAAACGAGAGAAAGAAACGATTTATCGAATCAAAGATGAAAACGCTATTAGTCAGGTGTTAATCACCTACCAATCAGGAATTGTTGATGAAACGGTGAGTGGATTTATTGACGTCTGGACAAAAATCGTCTAACAATATCTCTTGTTGACTGAAGCACTTTGATGACAGGGCATCTGTTTAATTTCAGCTGTTTTTTTCAGTGGGATTTGTATTTTTTTGGTAATGTCTTTCCAGATCTTCGGACCTTTTTTGTACTAAAAACAGCAATCTTGGTTCCAATTCCTTAGGTAAACCTGATGTCTTTTACGACGCTCCTGAGATCCGCTCGTGGTGTTAACTCAATATTTTTCGCGGTTAAGACAAACAAGTCTTGGGAGAACAATGGAACGACCATGATATCATCAACCAATGCAATCCTGAATCCTCCCTGTAACAGCCGTAATCGTTCTTCAGAATTCATCTCCTGAGAAGCAGCGATGCCCAACCGATCTACCTCTGCGTTCGAATAATGTCCGCTATTTAACGAACCAAGATGCTCCCCGATTGACCGAATAAAAAGATCATACATGTAACCTCCATCCTCTGAGATCGTCCCCCATCCAACCAAATACATCGATGTATTCCTCTCCGAAACAACCTTTGTATTATACTCATCGATTGAGAGATTATTCATCGTGACATGAATTCCGACCTTGGATAGCTGCTGGGTGATAAGGTAACAATTTTCTGCATTATACTCATATCCTTCGGTAATACAATCCATGGTGATATCGAACCCCTGTTCATACCCTGCTTCTGCTAAGAGTTGCTTGGAAGATGTTACATTATACGGTAATCGTTCTATCTCTGGATTATACCCGAAGATATAGGGAGTAATAAACTGGGATTCAGGCTGTGCAAAACCTTTAAACGGACCATTAATCAAAGGAGTAATATTGATTGCTTGATAGATTGCTTTTCGGACACGAACATCTGCGGTAGGATTCATACCATTTGGAAACCCATAACTTCCATTTTCCCGCATATCAAATCCGATGATATAGGTGGATAATGGCGGGAACGTTACGACGGTTATGTTTTCCTCTTGTGTGATTTGATCACTCTTGTCATCAATATTATATTCTGCGATATCAATGGTTCCAGAGAGAAGCGCATTCAACCGTTCTTCATCATCTTCGATTGCCTTAAACACGACGGTTTTAACGTCAGACTTTTCTCTCCAGTATTCATCAAACCGCTCTAGTGTTGTATAATTATCAAGTTCATAGTCTGCCAATCGATAGGGTCCTGTCCCTATGAGTCTTTGTTCATCCTGTTGTTCGGTACCATTTCTGCAATAGATGATACCAGCGTTCGCTAATTGTGAAAGAAGAAAACCAGGATTTGGTTTAAACGTGGTGAATTCAATCGTATAATTATCCAGGACAACGATATCTTTAATAATCGAATCAAAACGACTATGGACTGTTTCAAAGGAGAATCGAACATCCTCTGCGGTGAAATCGTCCCCATTATGGAATTTTACTGCCTGACGAAGATAAAACCGCCAAGTGAGATTATTCGGATTATTCCATGAGACCACTAGAGCAGGAACGATGCGGAAATCTTCATCAAATTCAACAAGTCCATTGTAAATATTAGGGATAAGCGTCCAGTAATTATCATTGGTGACACCCCGTGGATAAATACATTCTTTGGACAGAACTCCCCAAATAAGCGTATCCTTTTTTGACTTGTCATTATCATCGTTTGATATGTTAATACAGCCTGAGCAAAACAGTAGTAGGAGTATGAAAGATACGGATAGTATTTTTTTATTTGACCGATTCCGCATATGCTTCCGACATCGATAATGAACTTTTTATCTCGATTCAATTAAAATTAAATAAGGAGCGGGCTTTGAAGGAAACACCTTGTATCCGATCCATATTCTTATGTCGGATTAGGAGGATCTTATCGGTATCCCCCGATTTTCAGGCTTGGATCACCAAAGAGCTCCCATTGTTCGACATTCTTTACGATGATCGCAGATCCGTCTATCGAACCATCAGACCAATCGATGGGACATGCCTTCAAAACAGAGGTGATAGAACCACTCCATGTGTCACCGAGAACGTCGGTATGATTGAGGCTGTACTCCGCGAAGAATTGTCGGTCCAGCCATTCGATACCGCCATAGCCAAGGTTGATATCTGGGGTTTCATAGCTAAATGCTGTCGCACCAATCGTGGCGATGCTGCCACCGTCTTGTTGGATCATGAGAGCCCAGCCGATACAGTACGGTGTGGGCAACCCGTACACAAAGTACGAATTTCCTAAACTGACATTGAACATGTTGTTGAAACAGCCGCTGCCTGTGATGCAGACCGGTAGTTTCTGACGGTTGTGGAGAAACGGCA
>JAFNFT010000058.1:34523-39911 GCA_017885605.1 Methanobacteriota archaeon
GGGTTGCCATGACCCGACATCCAGAGGAATCCACAGCCTTTGTTGACAGCGGATACGACGTCGACCCAATTCTTCAGGCTCCCATCAGACGTCCAGAGTTTCACGGGGCGGAAATCGGTCATCAGGTCAAGACCTTGTTGGGTATAGACCTCTCCATCGTAGTATGGGGTTCGTCCTGGATAGGTATCTCCTGCGACGACGACCATGGTTTTGAACCAAGAGTCAGCACATCCGAACGTCTCGTATAGGATGATTTTTCGTACGACGATGCGCAACTCATGAGCATTGAGGCAGGGAAGCCTTCCGAGGCTCACGTCAGGAATGAGATCTGGGTGGTCTACCGCGGCTTCACCAATCGACCATTCTCCGAATACGCCATTGTCATTGTCGTCCCAGCTTGAGAACGAGCCGTTCTTATCATAGATGTCCGCGAAATACAAATCAGAAAGGAAATGTGTCTCAGGGTACGTCTCATAGGGTCGGTTGAGAGAACTGTATCGTACCGGGACCCAGTATTTTTCGTCAGAGCCTTGGTTGCTGCGTCCGCCGACAAGTAACACATAATGAATTCCCCATTTTTCGATCGCGGCTTTGATGAAGTATTTGACTTTCTCTGCGTCGTCTCTGCCCTGCCAGAACATCTGATCGTACACCTCGTCCGTGTCAACAAGGACTGTTCGGATACCCAACCTATTTTTATGGTTAACAAGGGGGAGAAGATCGTAATGGAATATCTTTGGTGTGATGATGAGCAGGTCATAGATACTCGATGCTTGACCGGTTCGCTGGGGAGAAGTGTTTTCCAAAAGCATCGTGCTTACGACAGCGGTTGACCATGTCGGAAGGATCAAAAGAAGAATCGCAATGACGATGAATGGTTTCTTTTTTAGGTGATGGCTCATAATTTTCCTGGATTGTTAAAATATTTGTTATGTGATTTAAATAATTTGCTATGGCAAGGAAATAGCTGAAGAGACAAAGGAACTGAGAAGGTTTTCTCAGAAAAGGGTACCGTAAAGGCGGCTATAATACTACAAGCGGCGTAGGGGTTTTTATTTTATTTTCTTCTCTTTTTTTCGTCCTGCTCGTTCTTTTTCCAGTGATGAGATGAGACTGTACAGCTGCTCTGATTTTGTTTCTGAGAGGGGAAAACAGTGTTTCTGTGGGCAGTCGCTGTCTAAGATCGCACAGCGATGATCCTTATCGTAGACGATTGGATACAGAACGCAGCCTTCCGGTCGGTGGTCATAGATGGTACATACTGTCCCATTATGAAACACGCATCGCCCGTTTTTATTTTTCAGTTGTACCCATTCGTTTCGTTCTGAAACGAAAAATCGTGGCTCATATCCTAATTTTTCTATGGTTTGTATGTCATGCGTTGTAAGTACCATGTTCGTTTTGATGCAACATAGTGTACATTTTGTTTCAAGACAGCAGGTGGTCATATTGTTTGAGTGCTAATACGCTATGGTTTTAAAAACCATCTCGTGTTTCCTATGTACCACGATTAGAAGAAGCCTGACTCTATAAAGGGAGGAAAGGGGAAGTTGGAGAGTGAAAAAAAAGATTTTATATTATAACTCTGCAACCCCCAATATTAAATCATGTTCGAATTTATAAATGTTTCTGAAAAGGTCTTTATACCTGGCATTTTGGGATGTTATGCGAAACATTTATAACACTACATGAGATTGTGAATTTTAAGTCTCTTCGATATTGATAGGGATTAAAAGAGCTAAAAAAGCCGCTCTTATAAAATCAATACATCATGGGGGTAAATGAATATGGCCAAAAGTAGCAAAAAACAAATAGACCAAGATGAGAAGCGAGTTATCGAGCAATTGCAACGAAATTCAAATGAAAGTATCGATAAAATTGCGAAAACCTGCGGTTTCTCCAGACAAAAAGTATGGCGCATTATAAAACGTCTCGAGAACACCAAGACGATTTGGGGTTATACTGCAATACCTGACAAAGAAAAACAAGGCGTCCGTCACTACATCATGCTTATGAAACAATCAAATCAACCAGCAGGTGATATCATAGAAAACGTCCTGGATTCATTCAAAAAATACGCGGGAAAAAACATCGGGGTTTTCGTTCAGACCGCCTGTCTCCTGCAAGGCGAATACGACATCATGCTCTGTTTCACCGCAAAAGACATCAGTGTTGCAAAACGATTCACCGAGTTTATCAAAAAGAAATACGCTGCGTATATTGGCGACATGATGATGCTGGAAGATATCTTCTCTATACGAATCAGCGGGATGATGAACCCGAAAGTCGATGATCTGAAAGAATTCTTCAAATTACCATAATACCACAAGGGGCGATGCCCACCCCCTTTCTTTTTTTTAAAAAAAAATTTGTTTCATAGAAATACGACCATCATTTTTTTTTTAAGGTTGAGTGAAAAAGAAAATATAGAGAAGGGGTCTAAAAAGTCTGGGAGGAAAAGAATGAAAAAAAAGATTTTTCAATTCAATTCTTTAGACNNCCCTCACCATTCCCTGAATAAAGAACCAGTACATAAAATTTACTCCTTGATTTCTTTTTCAAAAACAGAGCAACGAATGAACCGCTCATCAGTCGTTTCTTCCAATACTAGCTCTATAGACGACAGCAAACAGAGTGAAACACCAGGAGCGTTTTTTTCTAATCATCCAAGGTATCTCATGAAATAAAAAAAAAAAGATGAGGAGCGCTAATACAAAAATCAGCTCCTTTTCTGTCAAGTCTGATGCGATTAATGATGAATCAAACCAAGAGAGGTCAACTCTTGAGAAAGTTTCTCCACAGCAAGGGAGACATCCGTGATTTTCCGTGCCCCAGTACACACGATCTTCCCAGAGCCGAACAACAGCATCGCGACCCGTGGTTCTTTAATCCGATACACAAGCCCAGGGAACTGCTCTGGCTCATACTCCACGTTTTCCAATCCAAGTGCCATCGCAACCTCGTTGAGGTTCAACTCGCCACCAAGATCCGAAATCGCGACGATGTTCTGAATGACGATCTGAGGGTCCTTGTAGACCTCGACGCCAAGCTTCTTCAGTTTCTCTGCGATGATATTAATCGTGGTTCTGACATCCTCTATGTTCTTCGCACCAGTACAATTCGCCTTCCCACTTCGAAACAGCAGGGTGGCAGTCTTCGGACTGCTTAAGCGATACACAAGTCCAGGGAACTGCTCAGGCTCATATTCTGCTTCCTCTAATGATTGCGCGATCACGTCCAGATCCAATTTATCGGAAAATGACGTTGACGCAACAATATTTTCTACGATTACTTCCGGCATACATTTTCCTCCATTTTTATACCAAATGACACTAATTTTTCTACCATTTTCTCTACAGCAACGGTCGCGTCTTCAACGCTTTTCCCGTTGCAGACCATCTTCCCCGAATCAAACAAGAGTATAACTGTGTTTGGGTCTTCCTCTCTATAGACCAACCCGGGGAACACCCGAGGGGAATACGCAGGGATTTGCAGAAATTTCGCTAGGCTACGCAACTTTATTTCTTGATGAAGGTCCGTCGATACGGTCACATTCTGCACCGATAGCTCTGGTGATTCTTCACAGTCTACACCGACGACATTGAGACGATCCAGAACCATCTTGACAACATCATGGACCGCATCCATGTTTTTTGGTCCTGTCAGCACCACAGCCCCCGTCGAAGAGAGCGCCGCCATCGAATGTGGATGAGAGAATTGCAGGATGATCGCAGGGGTATCATCAGGATGATACTGCGCGTCAGGAAGAATCTCCGCAAGCTGGGCTAAATCCAGGGAGGATGACACTGAAAAAGACACGATTATGTTTTCCACCTGAACCTCGGTCATAAGAAAATTTCCCTCCTCGAAGTATATAAAGGCTTTTTATAAACATTTCGTAAAAAACGAAAATATAGATAAAACACTACCAGACCTTGTCGATATCGATATCCTCATCCTCAGCATCATCGGTCTTTTTCTTCCTGTTGGTCCTCTCCTCAGTGACTTGATCAAGCAGCCCGTGAAATTCATGGGCTTTATCATGGATACGCTGCTCACAGCTCGAAACAACAAGCTCGCCTCTGGTTTTTTCAATGAGGCTACGGACCATGTCCTGCCTCTTTTTAATAGGAACCAAGGCAGAGGGATAATCAAAACTCATGATTGCATCATAAATCCTATCCATATACCCGAGGTACTCGTTCGCCTTCGCGGTGTTTCCCTCAAGCATGAAATCCAACGCCCCACGACGCAGCTCCCCAACAACATCACACAGACCAAGCAGATAGGAACTATAGGTCGTTTGAAGAGCATCAGGGTCAGGGAGGTCCATCCCCTTCATGATATTATACAGACATTGGATCTCCACGAACTCTTGAGATGCATTCTCCACAAACCCGGTATGGAAAATATCAGCATGACCCTTCGTGATATCATAGAGCTGCATGAGTTTTTCAGAGGCCTGTTTCATATACGTCTCAGCCTCCTCCATCTGATTGCGATGCAGCTGCTGAATCCCTTTCCGACAACAGATAATAATATCCCGAGAGGCTTTGAGCGCGTCCTCCCGGACCTTTTCTTTCTCCCCGATATGGTTCTCTATTTTCTCTATGATGCCATCGAGATTCTTCATGGCAGGGTTCGGTTGTTTTTGCGTACTCATTTCACTTCCATCATTTTTTTATTGACCCAAAACTCAGGGGTTTTCCCAGATAACACAAGCATCATCTGCTCAGCGCAGATCTTCCCAGCGCGCAGCTGACCTTCTTTAGTCGACGCACCGATATGAGGCGTACAGACAACTTTCGGATGATTCACCAGCTCTTTGAAGGTCGGCGGCTCTGCCGCATACACATCAAGACCGGCAGCCAGTACCTTGCCACTATTCAAGTGCTTCAACAATGCTTGTTCATCCACAACACCGCCACGGGCACAGTTGATCAGAATCACACCGTTTTTCATCTTCTCAAAATCTGGTTCCGTAATCGTCGCTCCTTCAGTTTTCACAAACGGGATATGCAGCGAGAGATAATCTGAGTCTTTGAGTAACTGGTCCAATGATACCATCGTAAACTTCGGAACTGGTGCTTTCTGGATGTACTTATCATAGGCAAGGACTTTCATGTTGAACGCCAAGGCCCGCTTCCCAAGCTCTGTCCCAATCCGTCCAATTCCAATGATCCCCAGGGTCTTTTCGCACAGCTCAACACCCTTGAACGCTTTCTTTTCCCATAACCCCTGTTTCATCGAATGATCCGCCTGCGGTATGGAACGAGACGTTGCAAGCATCAGACCAAAGGCTAGCTCAGCGACGCTTTCCGTTGTACCGGTCGGCGCGTTCACAACCTTGATGTTATTCTTCGAGGCAGCGACAAGGTCGATGTTATC
>JAFNFT010000059.1 GCA_017885605.1 Methanobacteriota archaeon
AGAACGATCAGCTGCGAAAGTCAGGATTAAAGCGAACTTTTTTAATTTCTTTTAGTAAAAATATGTAGAAGAAAAAACAAAATGCGAAGATGATACTATTTGTATACCTCTTAAAACATTTCTATTTGCTTGATGAAGGATATTATACATAATCGAATAAAATTTCAAAAATAAGAGAAAGTTTTTATTTGATACTTGTATTATCAGAATAATTGTACTGGATTCGATTATTAAAAAGACCATTCATTTATTCTATAATTAGCTCCTTAGTCATAATCATTCCATTAATTTGTGATACTTTTACAGAGATTACATTGAATATAAAAATAATCATAATCGCCATCTTTTTTATTTTGAATACTATATTAGGATTTTTTGATATAATTGGATATACATTAAAAGTTAATTTCGATGATATTTTAGAGCTAATGGTAAAAGCAATGTATGGTATGAATTACAGTCATTACCGTGCAAATATTATGTTTTATAGTAAAATTGGAAATTCTTTAAAGATATATTATTCTTTCAATATGATGGGGCATAAAGATAGAAAATTCACGATTAACTTAACAGAATATAATGATCTCTGTGCATCAGTAGCATTTAATAATAAGGTATTTACTGTTTTAGATACAAATTTAGTCAATCAACATACTCAATTGGTGGCAGGAGGAAAAATTTGGGAGAACATGCAAAGTGTCGCTTCAGTTCCTATTTTAAATAAAAAAGGAACAAAAGCAATTGGTGTTCTTAATATTGATAGTGATTTACCTTTAAATTCAACTGAATTTCGTGAACAAAAAAAATATATAGTCTTAAATGCATATTCAGATATAATAAAAGATACTATGGGATAATATATGACCAATGGAGAAGAATTTACAGAAATAAAAAAAGGAATTTTCATTCTTGAATTAGATAAGATACCTAAATTAAAATTGTTAGAACGAAAAAAATAAAACAAAGACATATTTAGATTCTTATATTATTTAAATTACATTAATTTGCATTTTTTATTTATATACATAAAGTAGGGGTTCCGTATAATATGGCGTTGGAAAATCTTCGTTGGGAAATCAGAGTTGGCATATAGTTTTAAAATGATACTGTATAATGATTACTGGTCTCCCCTTATTACGTTGTTCACCAAACTACGTTTACGTAGGAGACTTATGAACAGGATCAAAGTTTTCTACCAAAAAAGGGGAGACCGATATATTGTTAACCAAAAGCCTTAAAAACTCATAATTCATTCTTTTTTTCATACCTTGCCAGGTAGATGAAAATGAGAAAAAGAACGGTAAAATGTCCCATTACTAACTTTAACAATATATCAAAAATACTCCTTGCTCTCAGAAACAATTCTCCATTAAAAAAAGAAAAAATTTCAGAGATTATAGAACTAAGCAAAACCACAATAGATAACGCAGCTCCGATAATGAATGATATGGGATTAATTCTGCAAAAACGCAGTGGAATTGATTTAACACCAGATGGAAAACAATTAGCAAATGATATATTTAATGGCGATAAAGAAAAAATAAAACAATTATCAAAAGAAAAATTGCTACCAAAATCAAAAATTTTAACAGAAGCATATAACATTTTAATTTCTGAACCAGATACAAATTTGGATAATTTAGGAATTTCATTGAATAAAAAACTCGAAGCTACAAAATGGTTAAATGAAAAGACATATCAACAGGTTGGTAGAACATGCAGGCTTATACTCGATGGGCTACAACTTATCGAATATAAGGAAAAAAAACAAGGTGGAAGATATCGAGAACACAGAGGGCAACTTAAAGACAAAATAGTACCGTACGCAACAACAGAAAGAATCTTTGAATTAATTGAAAAATCTGATGATAATAATATTTTAGTTATTAAAAATTCAAATCTGACGCCTTCTCAAAATTCAAGAATAATACAATTCTCAAATAATTTAATTGATTTAGGTATAGCGGAATATATAGATCATAAAAATCCTACAATTAAATTAACAAATGATGGTATAGAATTAAAGAATACGAAAGATGAACAAAATAAAAAGACTATATTTCAAAATATTCTTTTGAAAAATACTTCCATTCTTAATGTAATATCCATCATAAATACTCAATATAATAATAAAAGCATTGGTTACAAAGAGATAGGAAATATCTTACAAAATTTTAATAAAGTTATATTGAAAGGAAACACGAAAAAAGGTTATGCTATAATATTGTTAAATTGGCTAAGAGAAGCAAACATATTAGAACCTGATGAAGAAAGCGGAAAATATTATTTATCAACATCATTTTTAAATAAATATAAAGAATCAAAAAGAGTTATAACAGACACTTATGAGTTTAAGATTAATGTTGTTGATGTTGAAAAAACCATAGGAGAGATTCATCGTCTTTGTAACCGTATTTTACATTCCGAAGATAATGAATGGTATAATAATATTGCAATAAAAGAAAAAATTAGTTCCGATATTGGATTATTGATTGATATTTACAAATCAAAAGGTCAGAGTGTGCGTACATTAATTCATATGAGACATTTCATCGAGGCAGGATATGAATTGAAACGTATAAAATATATTGAAAATTGTGTACAATTACTTGTAGATGATATAGAATGATGTACTTTGATAAACTTAATAAGTTAATATGTAATATGGTGAGGTGGAGGCTACATTAAGAAATGATGGGCATGTATCACGAACTTGCTAGTTTGGTGATTATGAGCATCCAAATTGCTTCATGCCCTCTGCTCGTGTATGGGCGGTATTTACTCCCCTTGCAAATTTGAGACCATACACGGGCGGAACCCTTTATTTATATGAAGAAGATTATTGAAAAGGGCAAAAATCAACCTTGCCAAGTTGATGATGTATCGCCCCTTTCAAGTCATCTAACGCTGATAAGTATATATTATGGTATTTATACTCTATAATTTCATTCATATTTCAATAAAACATTCTATGGCTTGAGGATGAATAACTCTGAAATAAATATATTCATCATTATATAAATATTTTTCTCCTGTAAAACATGAATTATTTTAATCTTTTGATGAAATAAAATATCCTTTACCTTTTATTATTATTCCCTGTAATTCTATTCCTTCTCTCCACCCTGACTGTTCGATGTCTTTTGGTGGTATCACAATTATATATTTATATATTGTTTTACCCTTATACTCTCTTGCTTTTACTTTCTGTAGTTTCATAGATTGGTAATACGAAAACCCCTTATTTAAATGTGATACCACAATGTTTATATCCCCATGAGATATATCAGATATTGGTGAACAACGAAATGGTAGAAAGTATAGATATTAAAGAGATGATTAACGCAAGAAAAGCACGAGGAATGATATACCTCGAATCTGGTTTTGAACCCAAGGAAATAAACCCTGAGACATGGATAGTACCATCTCAAGCAGGGAACGGCACTTACACCGTTCATTATGCATACGTGCCTCATATCCACTGGTCTTGTACCTGTCCAGATTTTGAACTACGTGGCATTCCATGTAAACATATTAATGCTGGCAAGTGTAGTATCAACCGAGAGAAGGGTACGAGATGCTCGTATGGTATTCCAAAAGGCTAAACAGAACTGTGGAGGAAGGAAACCGAAATACATTGTTACCGATGGTTTACATTCCTATAAGGGTACTATTAACAAAGAGTTCGTAACAAGTCACCAGGAAACCGAACATCTCTGGAATGTAGGGTTGCAACACCACCCAAACAATAACCACGTAGAACGGCTTCATGGGAGCGAAAAGGAACGGTTTAAAGTAATGCGTGGGTTCGACCAAGATAACGGCTGTGCTACGCTTTCAGAGGGCTTCCGTGTGCATTACAACCTTATCCGTGACCATCAAACTCTTGGCGTTACACCTGGCGAGGTTGCAGGATTGCCGAAGATTGAAGGTTTTCGATGGCTTGAAGTTTTGAAAAAGGCAACAAGCAAATGTTAATTTAAAAAATAATGTTACTTTTTTTCTACCTTTTCCCCCCAGGCATAGACTCCCCGTAATAATTAATCCTACAAGAAACCTTTTTGATATATATCATATTTTTCAGTAATAAATTTCGGTGCGATATTATATTTCTTTTGATAACTATCGATAAGTTTCTCAATTTTCATTAAGAAATTTTTTGTAAAAATTTCAAGTTTTTTAAGCTCATTTTCTAAATTTTTACTTTGTTTTTTAGTCAACCGTTCTTTTTCCATAAAGAATATTTCATGATTAACTTCCCAAAATTCATAAAAAAGATGTCTCTCATTTAATTTTTCAATGTTATTAATGAGATACGTAAGTATATCATCATACAATTGATTTCCTCCAATCGCATTGGATATTTTTTGATGACCTTGTTCTTCCCATATAATTACAAGTTCATCACATTTCTTTTTGAAATCAGGAGTATTCAATACCTCAGCAATTGAATTTGCTGCTTCTTCAAGCTCGGAGATTAAAGCATCATGTTTATCTATCATCTCAGCAATTTCAAGATTGTTTTTTCTAAAGTCTTGAAAAACCAACGCATCGGGTTCCCATGAATATAATCTATTTATTTTATAATCACATCTGAATTTACCTCTTACAAATAATAATCTTGCATTTCCTTTTTTAAAATCAGAAGATTCATCAAATAATAACTGACGAAGAGGATATAAAATCACACCTAAAATCTCTTCAATTATTGGTTTCTTTTTTTCTCGTCTTGTTTCTACAAGGAGCAAATAGGTTAATGTCGCATAAACTACGGTTGCAATAGATGTTATTAAAAGAGCCAACAATGTAAGATCCATTTCAATCATCCTTCTATAAGTCCAATATTTCAAATGCCAATACTAAGTGGATTCTATTTAAAGATATAAGTTTGACTTATAACTAAATTTTTCCACAAATCCTAGATATACTATCATTTTTTCTTTGTCTACGGTTTCCTAGACAATAACTCCCTTTAGCTATAGTTAGTGATTAAAATTAATCTGATTTTACAAAACTTTATTTATTTCGAGATACTCTTAAAGCTGTTAAAAGGTCGGATTCTTGTGATTTTTTAATTTTAACGTATTCAACTGTTGTTCCTCTAAGTTCTATTTCTTTTAAATTAAGTCCTCGCAAATCAGAATGGTAAAGATCATTATTATCAAAATATGTTTTATTAATGATTGCTTTTCGTAGGTCGCAATCACAAATTTTTGCTCTCTGTAATCTTGTTCTTTTTAAATTTGTTTTTGTAAAGTCACATCTATAGAATTTTGTCCGACCGCAAAATGTCATATACATATCAGCATATGAAAGATTTACGTAATCAAAATAAGCCTTTCTAATGTCAGCTTTTCTTAGAGTAGCTCTAGATAAATCAGCATCTATGAATTTTGTATATCTCAAATATGCGCCAGATAGATTTGCATTGTGTAAATTTACTTTATACAAATAAGCATTTTTAAGATTAATTCCCTGTAAATCAGTATTGCTTAAATCAAATTGAAGTGGATTTTCTTGCTCAAATGGATGATCTGGATCATTAAATAGTAAACGTCCGTAAGAATCGCATTCGCAATAATCTGGTAATTCTTCACCTGGATCATCATATCTACAAGCAAACCATAAATCTATTTTCTCAAAATCAGGACCAAAAAGATTAATCCCTTCAAAATTACGTTCGCCAGCATTATATCTTTTGATTAGTTCTTTAGCATCCATAAATTAATAAAAATTATCAACTTAATTAACTTTATGATTCAAATTCTCATTGTTTTTTCTATTTAAAACTTTCTTATCTGCACTTAAAATCGGTGTTCTGCACTTTTAATCGGTGTTTTCACCTAATTTAAGTGCAAAGCCACCTGTTGGTATTATATTCATAGTTTGGGGTTATATGGATTATTTTTGGCTTTCTATAAGAAAATAATTTTTTGCATAAAAAATCAATGCACAGATTGCAATAAGAATAATTATAATTGAACCTATTGAATAATAAATTCCGAAGGTAAAATATGCCCCAAGACTTGTTGCTATCAACGAAACAAATCCAAAGAATATAACAGATTCAATTAATAAATTTTTACGAAATAATAACGAATTGCAAACCAACAAAACAAATAATGTTATCCCACCAGCAAAAGCACCATACCAACTATTCTGAGCCATTCCGACTAGAACTCCTATTAAAATCGATGCAATTATCTCAAAAACATATACAATTAATTGTTTCTCAGTTTCGACCATTTTTGATACACCAATGTAAGTTAACTAATCAGAATTTAAAATACTTATGGGTATCCTTATCCTCAAAGGAAACTTTTGTTTTCGATACACCAGGTAAGAATATCCACTTATTTATTTCAGTGTCATCATTTGATGACTCAGGGGAGTAATGGAGATTTTTTTCTTCATTTGATTGCCTCAAAACTCCCCTGATTTACATTTGCCTAAAGCAAATTAAATTCTTTTTATCTATTTGAATCCTCGTTTTGATATTGTTACAGAGAAAACAGGTTTTCATTCATATTTTCGGTAATTTCCTTCGTAAAAACATCATGAAAAAAGGTCTTGAGGATATCTTTTTATATCATCAGTTCAGATTATTTTTTTATGATAGAAAAAACATCTCAGGATATCGTATCATTAATACAAACTGAGTTACAAAAAGGAAAGACAAAACAACAGGTGGCTGATGAGATGAACCTGTCCTATTATCTCGTTAAGAAATACGGAAAGGGATTTGTCACTTCAAAAAGGATTCCAGTTGAACTTAAGCATAGAATACGACAAGAAGTAGCGAATGGAAAATCAAAGAGACAGGTTGCAGAAGAATTGAACATCTCTCGTGATGCTGTCAATAAATATACCAAGGACCTTGGCGTCTCTAGACATCAATTGTACAAAAATCTCGGACCAGAAAGTATAGAAAAAATAAGAGAAGAAGTGAAAAGCGGAAAACCAAGATTTCAAGTCGCTAGAGACCTGGGTATTCCTTATGCGACAGTAGAGAGATACACAAGAGACATTCCTTTGAACAGTGAAGTAAATCAGAAAATAATGGAAAAAATAAGGATGGATGCTTCTAATGGAACGCCGAAATCGCAGATTGCAATTGATATGGGAGTGCCTTATCACCTGATTATAAAATATACAAGGGGAATATTCAATCAAACAAAACCGATTCCTCCAGGAATAATACAGCAAATACGGGATAAGGTGAAAAATGGTCAACCAAAAATGCATGTGGCAAAAGAGTTGAACGTTTCTTTAAAGACAGTACGTAAATATACAGAAGATATCCAATCAAGACCATATGTGACAAGGAAGATATCCCCTGAATTAATAGAGGAAATTAGAACAAACATTAAAGACGGAAATTCTAAAAATCAAACTGCAAAAGAACTGGGCGTCTCCCTTAGCATTGTCTACAAATACACGGAGGATTTGCCAAGGAAGATTCTTGTAACTCCGAGAATCTACGGAAGAGCGCTGATTTTACTGGGAAAGCTGATGAAAGATGGGTATGCCTTCAATTCTCCTGAATATGGATTTAAAGAATATCAAATCCTCAAAAAGGAATTTCCATCAATTTACAGAAACAAGCAATATGGTAAAGTTATATTTTATCTCGATGATAAAGCAAAAATTGCTACAAAAGCATTTTTTGAAAATTTGAATAAGAAGATAATCAGCTACAAAGAATTGAATCAAATGACCAAGAGTTTTGGTGTAGAATTGAAAAACGATGAGAAAAAGGTGCTCCTTCTCAAAAATCAGTCGAGTGAAGTGTTCAAAAACAGGGGTTTCAAAAAGAGAGGTCCCTCCGAGAAAAAGACGATTCTTTCTCATATTTTTGCATTCGGAGGTACTGCTATATACTATAGATTTGTTTGCTGGTAAAGATCAAGAAACAGATTTCTCAGGGGAACCGTGATGTTGATTCACGCTGATTGACCATCACGCCATTGATGTACAACTGGGTTTTTAGTGCTGTTGAGATGATCGGAGGCACATCAATCGAGAGTTCCACCAGACGCTTCTCACCAGCAGCAAGTGAGGAAACCATCGTTGTCTGTTGGTTATACATACGGCTGATATTATCATAGAATGCTCCTCGGACCTCGATGCTTGCGGTTTTGTCAATCCCGAGATTTTCGAGAATCATCTGCACCTTTACATAATCCTCCCCGGTACTTACTGTAAATCGTGTCGCGTTTTTCCAGCGATGCGCAAGAAGTGGTCGTGATGTGAGAGGGTAGACAGTTATGTTAGTCAGACCTTCATATTCTAGAGGGATTTTTCCAACAGCCATGTGAAGGGTGGTGGTTTCTAAGAAATAATACTGATCGATATAATATGAGCAGAGCGGTATGGTTTCATTCAGATGAACACCTACTGCCATATGCTTGGGGAGGCGTAGGAGTGACACATTATAGCCTAAGCTCTGGAGCAAAGCTGCGGTAAGGATCGCTTTATCTTCACAATCCCCCTGTTTGTCATGTAAGGTTTCTAAAGGGTACCGTGGGTATTCATACGATTCATTCTCCGGATCATCGTTTTTATATTCAATGCTTTGAACAAACGAGGCGACAAAATTTATTTTCTCCACATCGGTTGTTACATCTTTTAGTTGAAGGATTTCATCAACCAGAAATTCGATATATCCATTATCATAGGGATCAAACACATAGGCTGCATAATCGATGAGATCAAATCGGTCTAAACTTTGGTAATAGTCAGAGAACCAATCAACCTGTGGAATCTTCAAGGTGTGAGTACCAGTGTAATACCAGGTATATTCCCATGAATCTAACTGATTTTTTTTCATTACCGTATGATTTGATTGGAAACTGACTGTCCCAGTACTATCATACAAAGAAATACTTAGTTGGTTTTCCTCAGGAGGTGGATCTGGAAGGGAAACAAAACAAGCAATGTGTTGTGTGGAGGATGGAAGAATCACTATGGGGGGGAGAAGGACATCTTCTGTCGATGCTCCCTGTATAACAGTTAATCGATGTGGGTATGCGGGGAGATCACCAGAGTTTTGAAGGCTGAGATGGAGCGTGACAATCGGAGCGCTTGTTTTTTTAGTCCACCCGTCGACGGAAAGAGAAGTGAGAGAGAGAGCATCACCGTTAAACGATACCTGGTGTTCAAAAATTGTTTGTTTTGAGGAATCTACAGCTTGTAGCCGGTAGATGCCCGGGGGGACCGTCGTGCGATATCCAGAAAAATAAATGCTTTCGTTATGAATCCCAGCATAATAGGTCTCTGAGAAGAGAACCGACTCAGTCGGACTGGTGAGTGTCAGAAGAGCGGTATCCGAGGTGTTGAACGTCACATACATCCGTGGGAATCCCTGGTCATCATCAACCACAAGTGAAAGGAGCGAGAAGTGTGTCTGGTGAAGGAACGTGCATCCCGAAAAAATACTCATGATAAGTACGATGGTGATCAGGAGTGTTTTTCCTACCGGCATAGCACCTTCATTTTGCGTTCAATGACAGCCCCAAGCCGTTTCATGCCCGTATCAAGTTGTTCGTTGGTGGAGTAAGAAAAGTTCAGTCGCATGGAGCTGCCCCCGCCTCCGTCGACACAGAATGCTTTGCCATGGACATAGGCGACTTTTTCTTTGAACGCGTCAAGGAACATTGCTTCGGTGTCGACTTGCTCAGGTAGGGTGACCCAGGCGAACATCCCGCCTTTTGGTTTGTTGCAGATGTACCCTTCAGGGAAATATTTCTTCATGGAATCCATCATGATATCCCTTTTCGGCCTGTACATTTCGCAAATCTTCATGATATGTAAATCCAGTGAGCCGCTTTTTATGAACTCATGGGCGATATATTGGGAAAACGGTGCGGTGCAGAGATCCTGTGCCTGTTTGCATAAGGCGAGTTTCCGCATAACATCATCAGGTGCAATAATCCAAGCGAGTCTGAAGCCAGGTGCGAGAATCTTTGAAAACGTTGACATGTAGATGACTCGGCCTTCATCATCAAATGCTTTGATAGGTTTTATCGCAGGGATATCATATCGCAGTTTCCCATACGGATCGTCTTCGATGATGACCAGATTATATTCATGGGCGATGTCGATGAGTTTTTTCCGTCGTGATTCTGGCATGACCGTGCCTGCGGGGTTCTGAAACGTAGGGATAGTGTAGATGAACTTCACGGGCATGTCCTGTTTGATGAGCTCTTTTATTTTCTCTTCAAGGAGGTCCACCTGCATCCCCTCTTTATCCAAGGGGACTCCGACGAGGTTTGCCTCGTAACTGCGAAACGCATTAATGCCACCAAGATACGACGGGAGGCCAACCATCGCGATATCTCCAGGGTTCAGAAAAATTTTTCCTACCGCATCTAAAGCCTGTTGGGACCCGCTGGTAATCATGATGTTCTCTACGGATGTTCCCTTTGTCATACCTTCTTTATGGGAGCGTCCAGCGATTGCTTCCCGAAGTTCATTGATCCCTTGTGTTGCTCCGTATTGAAGCGCGACTTTCCCGTGATTGTTTAAGACGTTTTGAACGATGATCTTTAAATCCTGAATCGGGAATGAGAGCGGATTTGGTAACCCGCCAGCAAAAGAGATGATCTCGGGGTCTTGTGTAACTTTGAGTAATTCACGGATTTCAGATTTCCGCATCTTTCCGGCTCTATCTGAGTATAATTGGTCAAAGTTTACCATGAAACTCACCCAGCAGCAACATCGACCTGTGTTTTATATGTATTTCGTCAAAAGATAGAAATAGAAAAAAACCAATAACGACGGCATTATTTGTCTTGTTTTTCTCGGCGGAATAATTCTTTACAGTGTTCCTCGAACGCTGGCATTGTTTCTACCGTGTCCCAGTCGAGATTAAAGCGATGCATGAATAACATGAGTTCTTCATTGGAACTGATGCTTTTTTTCCCCTTCAGATTCATGCAACTGACTTCGTCAGGGTCGTTACTCTCATCGCCCATACTTCTCACAGGTTATTGAACATGGTTCGTACTTATAAAGCTTTCTCCAATGAAAAAAAAGAAGAAAAGGAACCAAAGGGTTTTACTTCTTTTTGAGGTAAGGAAGACTGGTTCTTTTATTGACACCAACGGCGTACCCGTTTGGTAAATCACAGGTGGTTCCACTTTTTGGTGATCTTTTGCTGAAGAAATAGATTGTTTGTTTCCGTCCACCTTTCAGGTTCACGCTGCGTGTGTATAACGTCCATCCTTCGTAGTTGTATACCATACTGCACCTCCTATTGCATCTGATATCTTTTTTTCTGATTTAAATCTTCTCCTGTGTTCTCCTTTGTTTTTTTCTTTTTTTCCTGGCATCTCAACAGAGGGATGTTTGATAAAAAAGATTATGAATAGTGAGTTTATGTCTACCTCACATCAGACGCACAATGGAAGATATCAGGTCGTAGAATGCGGATGTGATCTAGTGGTTATGATTGAGGCCCTCCAAGCCTCTTGCCCGGGTTCGAATCCCGGCGTCCGCACTTCTTTATTTCATTAATGGTCTGCAGGGGTAGCCAAGCTTGGCCAACGGCGCAGGACTTAAGATCAAAACACAAGAAAGGTTCGTGTGATGAGACATCCTGTCTCGCAGGAGTCCGAGGGTTCAAATCCCTTCCCCTGCACTTTTTTTGTAAAATTGTCATTTGTTTTAAACAATAACATGAGTTAAAAACGATGTACCTAATTCGAAAAGTTATCAATAGATCTTATCGGAAAGCAGATAGCTACATATTTATATAAAAACATATTATTAATAACAGTAGAAAGTGATAGAATGAAACATATAAAATCAAATATGAAAACTGTTTCTTATTTCATCATCATATGTTTGTTGAGTGGCATGATAAATACCACTGTTGCTGCTTCAACCATGAAACAACCATTTTTTCCTGAACAATCATCTCCACATGAAGGAATTAACAATTCATCATGTATTGGCCAATCATCTGATATCCTTCAGATGATCCAGCAAGTCAATGCATCGATATTAAGAGCATATGTTCAAAAAATCCAGGATTTTGGTCCTCATCCCACTGGATCAGATGCATGCGAAGCCCTTGGGGAATATTTATACGATACGCTAAGCTCTTTTCAGGTATCGGTTCAATATGACTCATGGCACTATAAACTCCGATCTGGAAAAAATATCGTCGCATCATTACAAGGAAAAGAAAGCGATAATATCGTTGTTGTTAGTGCTCACTATGATAGCTTTTCGGTCTCACCCGGTGCAGATGATGATGGGTCCGGTGTGGCTGTCGTTCTCGCAGTTGCAGACATCATGAGTCATTACACTTTTAATAGCACCGTACGTTTTGTGCTTTTTTCGGGGGAAGAACAAGGGTTATTAGGGAGCCATGAATATGTTCAAAACGCATATCGAAAAGATGAACGTATACTTGGTGACCTCAATCTTGATGGCGTCGGCACCGCGGTGACATCAGATGACGGTAGCAAAATAAAACACCATGCCAACAACCAGTCTGCCTGGATGGTCGACATCAGTAAAACCATCGCATCACAGTATCATGAAGAGATTGGGCTTGAGGTGATCGGTCTCCCTCATGTCACCTTCAGTGATCATGAATCATTTGTGAAATATAATTACGATGCTAGTTATTTCTTGGAATATAACTTAACAACCTTCTATCACACCCCCGAAGACACCATTGAACATATGAACATCACGTATCTGGCGAATGTCTGTAAGCTCACCGTGGGAACACTCGCGACCATAGCCGAGCTCAACCCGTGTCTTTCTAATGATGATCTGGATGTTTCAATAAAAGGACGAGCCTTATCACATCCATTTCAATTTTGCGTACAAATCGAAAACAAAAAATCAAGGATTGATTCGGCTAATGTGACAATTACTATTGCAATGAAAAACCTCCGGACTGGTCAGTATGTGCTTATGATGATAGATACTCAGAACACCACCTGTAATTGGACGTTTACTACTGAGATAAAGTCGCTTTGGGAGTTTAAACCAATGGGCCGACCAACTTCAAATCAAATCATCTCTTTTGATGTGATAGTGAAAGGAATCAAGGATGATGCCACGTTGTATACGAGACAGCAGACACTTGGTGTTATTGCTGCTCAATCTGTTTTTCTGTTTCCAAAATGTTAATCGTACGTCCTGTGTTCGCTAATAATTGGGCTTTGAAGATTTGATAACTAAATCTCCCAGCAGGGATTATTGCTACTGATTAAAAGCCCTAGCACTTGAGATACAACAATATCGGTACGTATTCCCGATGGAACCACGTATTTCCATTGGGATTAAGTTCCATAAATAGTCATGAGATTTAAATTTCGAGTTGAAATCTATCCTGTACTATTATGCAAAAGACGTTTTTTTTATCGTTTCTGCATGATGAAAAACTCATAGCCGAAATAATCGGAATACGTATGATAAATTTTGATTTCTTTTTCACACTCTGCAAACACCTGCAAGGCAATGGTGTTATCATGATATTTTTTCTTCAATTCATCTATCCTTTTTTCCATAGGAGAATAGTAATTATCAATCCAGGATGATTTTGGTAAGGTGAAATGAGCGAGTAACTCAAATCCTTCGTTTTGAATCAGAGCGATATTGCTTTTGACATCCTTTATATCAGGGTATCCTGCATCCCAGAATTTTTGTAATGGTTCTGGGATAGACGGAGCAAGGAGAACAGCTTCGGTCACCGCGAGATATCCGTTCTTTTTAAGAAGCTGATGACATCGTTTAAACCCATTTTGAAATCCCATGAAATACAATGCTCCCTCAGACCATATCACATCAAACGAATTGTTATTAAAATCCATATCAAGCATAGATTGATTCTTTAGAATGATTCGTTTCTCCACTCCTTCCTTGATTGCGTTTCGCATTAAAATATCCAAAAAAGGCTGATAGTTATCCAAAGCGATAATGGTTCCATTAGAAAGCTTTGCTAACTGAAGCGTTTGCATCCCAGGTCCGCAACCAATATCAAGGATACGAGGTTCAAATGGTAAATTTCTTAGGTACCCAAATGCTTTTCGAGTAGACTGATTATCACCAGGTCCGCCACGCGGAAGATTGCGAAACAATTCATAGAAATATTGCATACCTTCCATGATATCACGTACCTATCTTTTGTAAAAATAAAGTGACATTTAATTTATATAAATTATTAAAAAATTATCTATGGAAACACAGAGATAGAATAATCATTCTATTGTCGTTCCATAACGGTTTTAAAAGAGATTCAGATTCAAAAAGTAACAAGGTGCTATCATGGAATCTGACTTGTTACAAAAACTTGGTGATAAATCGATAACAAAAGAACAACTCTTACAAAAGGTAAGACAAAAATCTAATCTGATTCCTGAAATCATCAGCGGGATTTCTTCAGTAAAACCAACGATACGCTATGGCTGCGGGAAAATACTAATGGATTTGAGCGAGGAACAACCAGAACAACTCTATCCATACATGGATTTTTTTATTAGCCTTCTTGACAGTAAATATCGGATCCTAACGTGGAATGCGATGTGTATCATTGCAAACCTTACAAAAGTAGACAGGCAGAATAAATTTGATTCGATTTTTGAGAAATACTATCATTTTCTTAAAGATGAATATCTGGTGACAGTTGCCAATGTCGTCGGTAATTCTGGGAAAATTGCCTTAGCAAAACCACACCTGACCACACAGATCGTTGAAAAACTGCTGACGATCGAGAATATTTCAACAACGCCACACCTCAGCCAGGAATGCAAACGGGTAATCGCTGAACATGCGATCAAATCATTCGATGTGTTTTTTCCTCAGATCAAACAAAAAAATAAAGTAATCGTCTTTGTAAAAAAATACGTAAACAGCCCGAGAAAAACACTTCGAAAAGAATCAGAGGAGTTCCTTAAAAAGTGGAATCAATCTGTTTGATTCTATCTTCTCTTTTACAAGAAGAAGTAGGTAATTTAAAAAAAATTTTGATTCATTATAAACAATAGGAGGAGAAATACTAATCTATAAATAATAGAAATACATTGCTTATCTAACATTAAGGGAGTATATGAGACTATGAAAAAAATACTTGTTATTGTAGGAATATGTATCGTATTAGCAGCTATGCCGATGACAACCGCATTGCCGTTGTTTAACCTAAAACCAATGAACATTATTCAACACCACGCACGACCATCACTCACAAATGGAACCTTCACCGGAGTGTTTGCAATGAAAAACGAATCAGGATATATCCCTCTGGGAGAATTTACTGGAACGTACGATACAGAGGAATTTTTTGGTACCTTTGTTGGTACTTGGACCACGTATGATGGAAATGCATCAGGAACGATGACCGGATGGAACTGGGGTAATATCTTTTACGGACAGATTAATACAACAGGCAGCGAAGGGTCAAATTGGTTTATTGGTCTGTATCGGCTCAATACGACAGATAATACATTCGAAGCCGGAGCGATTATCTTTGGAGAGGACCAGCATTTTATTCGATACATGATGGGATCTCTCTAAGGAATGCTGATACACCTATTTCCTTTCTTTTTTTCCTTTTCTTTATATAACCTGATGAACATATAAATATTCGAACATCGATAATATTCACTGGGGGAACAATATGCGAAGATCTGTAAATCGTACACAATGGATAACTATTGCAATTCTTGCTTTCATCACTGTAGCAAGTCTCGCTCCCTGCACAACAGCTATGATCCAATATCAGCATCAACCAGGATATGAATACTCGGTGTATCCTTTGGATTCGAATCGTCGTCAAACCTTATATGTTGGTGGAACAGGTCCGAACAACTATTCAAAAATCCAGGATGCCGTGGATAACGCAAGTAATGGGGACAGCATTTACGTATACCAGGGAATCTACTACGAACATGTACTTCTCACCAAAAAGGTAACCCTCATTGGTGAGTCACGTGACCAAACAAAAATCGATGGTGGTGGGACCGGAAATGTCATCAAAATTCAAGCTGATGGCGTGATTCTTACGCAGTTTTCGCTGCAGCATGGCGGAATCGGAGTATATATTGTTTCTTCATCAAACGTCAGTATTATACAAAATACCATACTAAATAATTGGGAGGGTATCGGTCTGTTAGCTTCTTCGCAGTGCCTGATTTCTGGGAATATCATTGCGCACAATGGTTTTGAAGGGATTAATCCTGTTCAGACAACCTTTACGACGATATCTGAAAATACGATTATCGACCACCTTCAGGGCATCTATCTCGTTGAATCAACGGATAATACGATTTTTGGTAATACATTGAGCAGTAATTCACGGGGAATAGAGATAGAAGAATCCTCAGATAATAACAATATCTTCCATAATAATTTCTTCGCAAGCGAAGAAGATAACGCGTATGATATCTGCAGTAATACCTGGGATGACGGGTATCCGAGCGGGGGAAACTACTGGGATGATTACAACGGGGGAGATGCGAACCATGATGGTATCGGAGATACCCCCTACAATATTGCTGGTGGCGCTGGTAATAAAGATCATTATCCACTGATGTCCCCTTGGGGTCACCCACCGTATCAACCAAGTGATCCGGATCCCCAGAATGGTACGATTAACGTCGCTGTCAATCCGTTGTTATCGGTCTTTGTGTACGATGCGGATCAAGATACGATGACTATTTCGTTTTATGATGCATCAACCCAACAGGTGATTGGAGTGGATGTAAACGTCCCCAGTTCGACGCGAGCATCAGTAACTTGGAATGGGTTAGAAAATAACACAGAGTATAGCTGGTATGCTGTCGCGGATGACGGCACCTCTACCAATCAATCAGAGACATGGGAATTTACGACGGGGAACGGAGCAAACCAGCCTCCTACGACACCAACCATCAATGGTCCGACATCTGGTAATGCTGGACAAAGTTACGAATATTCATTTTTTACAACCGATCTAGATGGAGTTAGTATTTTCTACTATATTAACTGGGGTGATTCAACCAACAGCGGATGGATTGGCCCATATCAATCAGGCGAACACGTAAACGTATCACATACCTGGACGACACGTGGAACCTACACTATCAAAGCTAAAGCAAAAGATATGCAGAACGCTGAGAGTGGTTGGGGGACGCTTAATATAAAAATGCCGAAGAGTCATACGCAGATGACGTTGTCATTTATGCATTTTTTCGAAAAATTCTTCGAACGATTTCCACATGCATTTCCTATCCTGCAGTATCTCTATATGGTTTATGAAAGATCACGATAAATCCGTCTGGTGCTCAAATCGTTTCCCCAGATTATTCTTTCATCAGAACACTGAGGTTTCTCTGTAGTTGAAGATAATCTTCATTGATGTTAAAGTCTACTAATTTTTTCGCTAGTGTTTGTGGAATATGCTCTCTGGGTGTTTTTCGTAAGATTACTGATATTTCTTCTTCGGTGAAAGTGAGGGTTTTGCGAGTGAATTCAAGATATTTTTTATTTTGAGGACAGATGTTTTGACAGTGAAGACATCCTATTATTGCATTGTGGGACTGCGCAGGAACCCATGAGGGAAAATCTCCTTCGTTCTCATTAAAATAGGTGAGACACTGGTCTGCGTGGATTAATATTCGTTCACTTGGGATACAGTGAGTAGGACAAGTGTTTTGACATAAGGAACAATTTTTACAGGAGTCCATGATTTTTTTTTCGCTCCAATCATCGATGGGAAATTCATAATCTGTGTAAAACGCTTCTAATCGAGTAAAACTCCCCATTCCTTCAACATAACAGAGGTTATTCTTGCCGTATTTTCCTAGTCCGCTTTTTACCGCTAGGAGTTTCAGTGGTAGTATTGCTCGATCAACGGAATGCCCGTTTTTCCCTAAAACCTTTGATAAGATTTCTTTGCAAGCAGTTCGTATCTCGGAAAAGATATAGGTAGGTGGAAGAATTGTTTGATACCGTTTTCCATTATAAAAAAATTCCACAGGGGTGATTTTTTGTGGAATACCAATGATAATTATTGAGTGTGCATTTTGAAGCGTTTCAGGGGGATGAAAGAGGAATTGACCATAATTTTGTTCGTAGAATTTTTTCGTAATAAGTCCGTCGCGTTGCCATGTACTCAGTTCTGTTTGTAAGTCTTTTAGGTGGATAATCGACACTGTTTTGAATTTTGCATGGAGTGTTACGAATTCTGATTGCAGCATATCAGTGATTGTTTCCATTTGCACCACCTGATTGCCTATGAGAGTATGCATCGTATCTTTAACAGATTTTGCATGTTTTATGGATTGAATCGTTGGGAGTCGCAAAAAAGGTAAGTGTCCGACGAGAAACCATCCTCTTCATAGAAAAAGGAAATTATAATCCTTCGTTACAATTAGCACACGACATCGTCAAAGCCTTACAGACAACGATTGATGACCTCTTCCTATTTGAGGATGAATAAAACAACGTACCATGACAGTGTACTACTCCGACCATAAAATCCTCTTCCTTTCCTACAACAAATAATTTTTTTGATATTCCCCGTCCCTAGTTTTCTGGTTGTTGTAATTCATCTAACATCAAAAGATCACATTAGTTTCAACAATCACAAAATAAAAAGACTTGCTGCCATGAGAGCCATCCCAAGGATAAACCCGAGAATAACGGTATGACTATAACCATAGCGATGCGCCATGGGAAGAAGCTCATCAATCGAGATGTACACCATAATTCCTGCGACAAACGCTAACAACGAAGAAAGTAATGATGATGATAAAAACGGCAGGAGAATAAGAAACCCAATCACTGCACCCAGGGGTTCTGCTAAACCGGCTAAAAACGAGTATCGGAACGCTTTCTTTCGGTCCCCTGTAGCATAAAAAATCGGGACAGAAACCGAGATACCCTCAGGGATGTTATGAATCGCTATCGCAAGCGCTATGACCAATCCAAGCCGCTCATCACTCAAGGCTGTTCCAAACGTGGTCAGCCCCTCAGGGAAATTATGAATCGCGATGGCAAGAGCAGTAAATAACCCGGTTCTCAGCAGGGTTTTATCGACCTTTAGGGTCTGTTCGTTCGGCATCTCCTTGTAATGATGAGGATTTCGTTCTTCGGGGATAGCCATATCGATAAAGGCGATCAGTAGGATTCCTAAGAAAAACACGACAATACCGGTGAATTGTCCAATCTGAATAACTGCTTGTGGTAACAGTTCAACAAAAGAGACATAGATCATCACCCCAGCAGAAAACCCCAACGAGAAGGAAAGATAAATCATCTTTGGTTTCTTAATTAAATACGCAATAAGACTGCCTATCCCAGTCGAAAGACCTGCCAGAAGAGTGAGCAGAAATGCATAGATGATATGCTGTGAGAAGTCCATTCGTACCTCTTATAGGTCACCTTTTAATAAGCGTTCGTAATAGGTTGATCTCCCAGTTTTTATGATCTCCTGAATAATTTTTTCAGTCGTTTTCCCAACGCCTTTGATGGTCTGTAGTTGATACAGCATCGTTGATATCGGAACCTGCAGTTGTGACAGGGAGTACGCAGCGTAACCAAACGGAGACCTTTTCCCTTCGAGTTTGAGTAAATAATCAAGATGCTCCAGTATCACGATGACCAAATCGTTCTCACTGAGAACATCTTTGAACAATTCGGGTGGGATGCGCTTGGGTATCTTGTACAGGTTCATGAGCATGTTAAATGTCTGATGTAATTGATCAGAGTATTCATGGATTGCTTCGCCCCATTGACTGCCTTTGTAAATCATTTGATACTCGAGCATGAGGTTTTGATAATATCTCTGTAAGATATTGAAAAAATAATCTTTTTGTTTTCCTTCCTTTAGCGTCATTCCACCACAGATGATAAAATCCACTCCAACATCCTTAGCATCCTGTATTGTTTTCTCCAGTACCTCCTTCGTATCAGTAATGAAGGGAATAACCGGCATGAGAAACATCCCACAGGCAAGCCCGTTCTCTTTAAAAAAAGCAATAGTTTCCAGTCGTTCCTGTGGTGAAGGGACCCCAGGTTCAAAGATCCTACTGATCGACTCATCAGTGGAGGAAAAACTAAAACTGATGATCACTTTCCTTGTCTCATTGATCTTCCGTAGGAGATCCACATCTCGTTTTACGAGAGTTGATTTTGTAAGGATATGAACCGGGAATTTTTTTTCAGACAGAAGAGCAAGTGTTTTACGGGTTAGTCCGTATTTCTCCTCAACAGGCTGGTAACTATCCCCGACTCCACCCCCGACCATCACATACCCTGGTTGTAGCGGACTGCGTTTTCCTCTTGAATCTAACTCCCTGCGTAAAACCTCCAAGGCGTTGACTTTGACGGATACGTCTCTTCCAAACTCACCTTCAACATAGTATCCTTCCGCTCGTCCATCACAATACACGCAGTTATGGGTGCATCCTCGATAGAGGTTCATCCCGTACCTTGAAAGAAACCATGAGTCGATTTTTTTATGTTTTCGAAGAATCGATTTTGCTTCTATTTCTTTAATTGACAGAGATATTCACCTTTTGAAGGATTCTGGCTCTCGCGCAACAAGCAATGTCCCAAACATCCACAAAGATACCGATCAAATCCATAGTTGTCGGGTTTAAAGGAACAATCATCAGAGAATAAATATTACCATAAAGAAAATTAGAGCATCATCGATTGGCGCAGTTTCTTGATCCGATCACGCAGTGCGATTGCTTTCTCAAAATCAAGATCGTCCGCTGCTTTTCTCATCTCCAGCTCGAGATTGACAAGGATAACAGGGATCTCCTTTCTTGGGATATGCTTCGTATCTGTGATTTCCACGACTTTTTCTTTTATTGGTTTGATGATGGTTGTTGGAGTGATACCATGGTCTTTATTATACTGCAGTTGCACATTCCTTCTCCGATTGGTTTCCGCAAGAGCTCTCTGAATCGAATCAGTCAGAACATCAGCATACAACACCACTTTTGAGTTCACATTCCGAGCAGCACGACCGATGATCTGAATCAGACTGCGCTCATCACGCAAGAACCCTTCCTTATCCGCATCAAGGATCCCAATGAATCCAACCTCTGGGATATCAATGCCTTCTCTTAGTAAATTGATACCGACGAGCACATCGAATTTCCCAAGACGAAGCTCACGGATGATTTCAGAACGCTCAAGGGTATCGATCTCAGAGTGCAGATACCGTGTCTTTATCCCTTTCTCAGCGAGATACTCAGACATCTCCTCAGCAAGTTTCTTCGTCAACGTGTTGACAAGAACCCGATCGCCTCGTTTGACGGTTGTCTGAATCTCCCCGATCAAATTCGAGATCTGACCGTCTATTTTTCTTACTTCGACGAAGGGATCCACCAGACCTGTTGGTCGAATGATCTGCTCGACCACCTGCTGTGATTTTCCCAGTTCATAAGCTCCTGGCGTCGCAGAGACAAAAATCACGGTGTGCATATACTGCTCGAATTCTTGAAACATCAAGGGTCGATTATCCATCGCACTAGGCAACCGAAACCCGTAGTCGATCAAAGTTTGCTTGCGTGAGAACTCCCCATGATACATCCCATGGATCTGCGGGATCGTCCGATGGCTCTCATCAATAAACATGAGAAAATCAGAGGGAAAATAATCAAGCAGACAGTACGGTTTCTCCCCAGGTTTCCGCCCATCAAGATGCCGTGAGTAATTCTCAATGCCTTTACAGAACCCAGTCTCCTGAATCATCTCAAGGTCGTATAGCGTCCGCTGTTTCAACCGATACGCTTCAAGGGGCGAAAGATGAGGAAGCCGTTCTTCCAATTCTTGTTTAATGGCTTCGATCGCGCGTTTCTGGCTGCCCTCTGGTATTACGAAATGTTTCGCAGGGAAAACAAACAGATATTTCAAGACATCAACAGTCTCACCAGTGTTTTTCTGTAATTCTTTGATTGATTCGATCTTATCTCCATCCATCTCAATCCGATAGATGTTAGGATAATACCCTAAGATAAGATCAATGGTGTCACCTTTCACACGAAACCGACCGGGTAACAGCTCCATATCATTTCGTTCATACTGAATGTCAAGTAATCGATGGAGAAACGCGTTTCTTGGGAGCCTCTGCCCGGTTCTGATCTCAAAACCAAGCCGCTGATAATCAAGCGGGTTTCCCACGTTATAGATACAAGACACCGAGGCAACGATGATCACATCACGTCGCGACGACAAGGAAGCGGTCGCAGCAAGACGCATCTGTTCGAGCTTCGGGTTGACATCCGCGTCCTTCTCGATATACAGGTCTCGTTGAGGCAGGTACGACTCTGGTTGATAATAATCATAATAGGATACAAAGTATTCTACACGGTTGTCCGGGAAAAACTCTTTAAACTCGCTATAGAGCTGGGCAGCAAGTGTTTTATTATGCGCAATCACAATCGCAGGTCGTTGCATCTGTTGTATGACGTGCGCCATGGAAAATGTTTTCCCAGATCCGGTGACCCCAAGCAATGTCTGGGTAGAATAATCTTTATGAATCCCTTCGACTAGCTGAGAGATAGCATCAGGCTGTGATCCTTTCGGAACAAGGTCCGTTTTTAATGTAAACTGTGTCACGATCTCAACTCTTTTTTTCGTAACAAACGATTGTACGCAATCGCGAAACGATGCGCCTCATCACGGATTTCTCTGATAAACAACAATGCTTTTTCTTTTTTCCCAAGCCGGAGCGGTTGTGGTTGTCCTGGGAAATAGAGTTCCTCAAAGTGCTTCGCAATGGAGATAAGCGGGATTTTCACGCCGATGGTTTCAAGCTCATGGACTGCACAGTTGAGCTGACCAACGCCCCCATCGATGATGATCAACTGTGGCAGAGGTGCATGTTCCAGCTGCAGCCTTCGATACCGTCGTCGTACGACCTCGGCGATCGCAGCGACATCATCAATACCTTCCACCGATCGAATCCGGAATCTCCGATAATTGGATTTATCTGGCTTTCCATTCCGGTATTGGACCATGGAGCCAACCATGGATGTCCCAGACAGATGGGAGATGTCGAAACATTCGATGACCTGAGGTGGTTCTTGGAGGTTCAACTGGTGTTGCAGTGCCTCGACCTTTGAGCGGTCTCCGAAGAACGTTATCTCAATATTTTTTTCCACAAGATCAAGGAGTTGTTTTTTTGCGCCTTTCTTTGGGACGATGATTCGTACTTTTTTCTTTCGTTTCTGCTTAAGAAACGCTGCAAGAGAGTCAGAGGGTTTCTGAGGGATAATCACCTCAGAAGGAATAGGGTTTTCCGAGTAATACTGCACGATGAATTCTTCTAAAAAATCAGGGGTGAAATCAAAGACAAACTCGCTTTTCGTTGACAATGTCCCCTTGTAGATGTTAAACAACATGAGATAGATGGTCCCATCCCTGAGAAGATAGGAAATGATGTCTTCGTCAAAGGTATGTTGCCGCTGCATCTTCTGATGTTCCTGAAGATGTTGTATTGCTGTGATTTGATTCCGTACGATCAACGCGTTCTCGTACTCGAACAACTGGGATTTTCTGGTCATTTCTTGACGTAATTTTTTGAGAAGCTCTCTTGATTTCCCTGAAAGGATCAGACGTACGTTTCGTATTCTCATGTCGTAGTCTTCTTGTGAGATTAATCCAACACACGGGGCCGTGCAGAGCTGCAGATGATAACGGAGACAGGTTTTTTTCGGTAATTTTCTACAGGTCCGTAATGCAAACGTCCTGTTGAGAAACTGCAATACATGGTCGCGTTCAAGGGCTGAGACAAACGGACCGAAATATTTTCCGTTCCCCTGTTTCTGCCGTGCAATGAGAAGCCGTGGGAACACCTCATCGGTAAGCTCGATAAACGCATAGGTTTTTGCATCCTTGAGATTAATATTGTATTTCGGCTGATGTTTTTTTATCAGCGTGTTCTCCAAGATTAGTGCTTCGACCTCAGTGTCGGTGACAAAAAATTCTACGGAGTCAAGAGTGGTGATGAGACAGCGGGTCTTTGGATCCTGCTCTTTTTTCTGAAAATAGCTCTTCACCCGTTTTCGTAGGTTTTTTGCTTTTCCGACATAGATGATTCTTTTCTCAGTGTCTCTGAAAAGATAACATCCAGGGTTCGGAGGCAACGAAGTCAGATCAATCATTTTTTCTTCCCGTGGAACAATGGTCGAAGGATCTGACCGGTGTAACTTTGTTTATGACATGCAACCTCTTCCGGGGTTCCTTTTGCAACAATTTCTCCTCCAAGATCCCCACCCTCGGGACCCAAATCGATGATGTAATCTGCGCATTTTATCACTTCCATATTATGTTCGATGACGACAATCGTGTTTCCCATGTTCACCAGGCTGTTGAGGACATCGATGAGTTTCTTGACATCATGGAAATGCAATCCGGTCGTTGGTTCATCAAGAAGATACAGTGTCCGTCCTGTGCTTTTCTTTGATAACTCCCGCGTCAGTTTAATCCGCTGCGCCTCCCCACCAGAGAGTGTCGTAGAGCTTTGACCCAGTTTAATATAGCTTAAACCAACTCGTGAGAGTGTTTCCAGTTTCTTGCGAATGTAGGGGATGTTTCCAAAGATGTCGAGTGCCTCCTCCACACTCATCGCAAGAACATCCGCTATTGATTTTCCTTTATATTGCACCTCAAGGGTCTCTTTGTTGTAGCGTTTCCCTTTGCATTCTTCACATTCCACGTAGATGTCAGGGAGGAAGTTCATCTCTATCTTGATGAGGCCGTCGCCTTGGCAGGTTTCGCATCGTCCGCCGCGCACGTTAAAAGAGAAACGACCTGCTTGATACCCTCGTAGTTTCGCCTCAGGGATCTTGGTGAAGATGCTTCTGATCTCATCGAACACTTTTGTATACGTCGCTGGGTTGCTGCGTGGGGTTTTCCCTATCGGGCTTTGATCGATCACGACGACTTTGTCGATCTCTGAGTCAAAGGTGATGCCGTCATGTTTGCCTGGTGGGTCTCGTGATTCATGAAGTTTTTTCATCAGTCCTTTGTAGAGAATTTCATAGATAAGCGTTGATTTTCCACTCCCGGAAACCCCGGTAATGACCGTGAAGACCCCGATGGGGATGTTCACATCGATGTTTTTGAGGTTGTTCTCTTTGCATCCTTTCACATGAATATGTTTCTCGGTCTGTCGTCTGGTCTCCGGGACCTCTATGGATTGTTTTCCCGAGAGGTATTGTCCGGTGAGGGAGCGAGGGTTGTGTTCTATCTGCTGTGGCGTTCCACGGGCGATGATTTTTCCGCCATGAATCCCGGCACCGGGACCCATGTCGACGACATAGTCGGCATGACGTATGGTTTCTTCGTCATGTTCAACGACGATAAGGGTATTTCCCAGGTCACGAAGCCGCTGCAATGTCTGAATGAGCTTCTTATTATCCCGCTGATGCAACCCGACCGAGGGTTCATCCAGGATGTAGAGGACCCCCATGAGGTTTGACCCGATCTGTGTCGCAAGCCGTATCCGTTGGGCTTCTCCCCCAGAGAGCGTCCCAGCGTTTCGAGAGAGCGTGAGATAATTCAACCCGACATTGTCTAAGAATTTTAGGCGTGCTTTAATTTCTTTTAAGATTAAATAAGCGATCTCCTCTTGCTTTTTTGTAAGGCTAAGTGTTTCGAAGAATTGAAGCGACTGTTTAATGGACATATCGGTGATGTCGATGATTGATTTACGGGCGATTTTCACGGAGAGTATTTTTTGTTTTAATCGTTTCCCATGACACGCAGGGCATGGGCTGATGCGCATGAACCGTTCCATGTCTTGTCTGCGATATTCCGATTCGGTTTGTTTGAAGAGACGCTCTGATTGAGGGATGAGTCCTTCCCAGGTTCCGATATGAGAGTAGTGCGCATTACCGTTTTTCATGACGAGGTTAAAACGGATTGGTTCTGATGATCCGTACATGATCGCATGGTATTGTCGTTCGTTGAGGTTTTTTATCGGGGTGAAGATATCAAACCCATAATGTTTTGCGACCGCTCCGAGATAGTTGTTCCTCCAGCTGTCTCTGATGGTCTTATACAAGGCAATCGCGCTGTCGGCGATGCTGAGTTCCTTGTTTGGGATAATGAGGTCGGGGTCAAATTCCATTTTGATGCCAAGTCCATGGCATGCTTCACATGCGCCAAAGGGACTGTTAAAAGAGAACATGCGTGGTTGGAGCTCTTCAAAGACGGTGCCGCAGATGGGACAGGCCATGGTCGATGAGTAGATATGCTCTTTGCTTGCTGTATCTAATACGATGAGGAGCCCATCGGATTTCTGTATTGCTTGTTCACAGGCTTCTGTCAGTCGAGTGGTGTCGGTTACTTCGACACGGTCGATCACAATGTCGATATCATGTTTCTTGTAGCGCTCCAAGGTGATTTTCTCATCGGTTCGATAGATGGTCTTGTTCACCCGAACCCTGGTGTATCCTTCCTTGTTCAGGTCTTTGAACAGTTGTTCATAGGTTCCTTTTTTCTGACGGATGACTGGTGAGAGAATGGTGACTGTCCCTTTCAACTCTGTAGCGATTCTTCCTGAAATTTTCTGTGGTGACTGTGACTCGATTTTTATGTTATGTGTCGGACAGTAGGGGATACCTATTCGAGCGAATAATAAACGTAGGTAATCGTAGATTTCTGTAATCGTTCCTACGGTGCTCCGTGGGTTCTTACTTGTTGTTTTTTGTTCAATGGAAATTGCAGGTGATAACCCTTCGATGCTATCGACATCTGGTTTGTTCATGAGACCTAAGAACTGGCGTGCGTAGGCAGAGAGTGATTCGACGTAGCGTCGTTGTCCTTCAGCATAGAGCGTATCAAATGCAAGTGTGGATTTTCCTGAGCCAGAGATCCCGGTGATGACGATGAGTTTATCTCTGGGAAGGTCTATGTTGATGTTTTTTAGGTTATGTTCTCGTGCTCCTTTGATGATGATTTTTTTCACTGGAAATCCCCTTTGAAAATAGTGATGATATATACAAATATATACATTTTATTGGCACAATTTGACCGTACTTTTTCTCGGTCAGCTCTCCGACAAGCACTCTCCTATATTCAAGGTTTTCTAAAGGGTCATCGAAAGTATAAAATCAAGTCTCATTCACAGAAGAACGATTATAAAACGTAGTTAAAAAAATTTCACCAACTAACTATAGTAAGGACAGTCACAGAGATTGCGCCACCTAGTCTTACAAATAATCAACATCTAGAAGAAAATGAATTAAGTCGGAATAATTACAGGACCGCACTCGTGTTGTTATTTGGATTTCTGATGATTCTGAGAATCGCCAGGATAAAAATTCCGCCGATAATGATTAGTCCCCATCGTAAGAGTTTTAGCAATAGGATAGCCAAGGTGATGAGAATGATTTGTGGGGATGGATCATCGTTATATTTTTGTCGAATTGCCTTCAAATACGTAGTCTCAGCGTTGAGAAGATTTGGTGTTGTTGCGGATTGTGCTATTTTAACTTGCTCTGCGGCCACTGCTGGCAACATCATTAAAAGCAATACAGCCAACAGACTACCGCCAATTAGGGTTTTTCTCATTTTATACATCCTCCTATTTTTTGTTATACGTCACTAGCATTTAAATGTTTTCGTAACAATATAAGTCAACAAGACAGAGAAAAACAAATCATATGAATCATATAATTTAAGAAGAGGCACAACCGAAAACTATTTCAGGAGAGAATCGTAAAGACGCTCGGTAAGAGTTGTACAACAAGAGGTTTTAAATATAACGCAGAAAACAGATAGCGAGGAGCAACAAAATGTTGCTCGTTGGTCAAGTATCAACCCCTGAGGAAGCAGCTGAGATCGAATTCATCGCAAAATCCTTTATTGTCGCACACCGAATAAAAGTGCTCGCCTCTAGTCTCGTCACAGGCTAATATCCAATCAGCAACGTCCTATTTGATCGAGGGATAAAGAATGTCAGAAAACGTCATTGAAATCGATTCACTTACAAAAATCTACAAAACTGGAAAAACAGATTTCAAAGCATTAAATAATGTCGATTTAAATATTCACAAAGGAGATTTTGTTGCCATCATGGGCCCCTCCGGATCAGGAAAAAGTACGATGATGAACATCATCGGATGTTTAGATCGCCCGACATCAGGCACAATCATTATCGATGGCGAAAATATCTCCACGGTCAACGATAATCAACTCGCTGTCATTAGAGGACGAAAAATCGGTTTCATCTTTCAAAAATTTAATCTGATGCCGTCCATGACTGCACTAAAAAATGTTTCATTACCCATGGTTTTTCTCGGAGGATCTAAAGCGGACCGAGATCATCGGGCCTTCGAACTACTTGCGAAAGTCGGACTTACCAACTGGGCGACCCATCGTCCCTCCGAACTATCTGGCGGACAACAACAACGGATAGCAATCGCACGAGCCCTCGTTAACAATCCCTCAATCATCCTTGCTGATGAACCAACAGGGAACCTTGACACGAAAACCGGCGAGCAGATCATGGAGCTACTCGTAGCATTAAATCGTGAAGGGAAAACAATTCTACTTGTCACCCATGCCATCGCTTTGAAACGATTTGCGAACCGTGTGGTGAACATGCTCGATGGAGAGGTGACGGAGGATACATGATACGAGATATCTTTACAATGGCCCTTGATACGATGAAATCCTATAAGATACGGACGTTTCTCACACTCATCGGAGTCATCATCGGTGTTGCATCAGTGATTATGGTTACAACCGCAGGAAATTCCGTTAGTACTTTTATTGCAGAACAATGGAATCTGTTCAATCCAACTGGGATGGTCATCGGCTTGGGGACTGGCGGAGCAGTACCCCAGCTATCGATACGTTCCGTCGTCTTCACAACCAACGACGTAGAAAATATACAGCGTTTACCATCGATAAAAACAGTTGCACCCATTGGTATCGTTCCTGTTATCAAAATCTTAAAACGAGACGGTTTCCTCAAATGGGAGTCAAGACCTGGGGAAACGATGTACGCAAGTACCGAAGCGATCCTTGAAATTCTGAACATGGAATTAGAAGAAGGAACCATGTTCCAAGAAGGAAAAAATGAGATTGTCATCAGCAAAAACGTCGTTGAGACATTTGGTAAAGATAAACCATTGAAAGTCGGTGATACGATCTATTTACGTCGAGTCGATGGAAAAACACTTGATGCTAAGATTGTCGGTATTCTGAAACAAGGGTCGAGTTATAGTATGTTCAACACCCTTTCAAGCCCAGGCATTATCTGCCCGGCAAAACCATATTATTCAACATATTTTGGGTCAAATGCCGGTTCGATTTTAAAGCGCGTCGTCGCCTACACAATCCTTCTTGCCGAAGCAAAAGACACAAAACAGGTCCAAGAGGCACAAACCGAAATATTAAGCTACCTTAACAGCACAGGCTCTGATGCGAGTCAGTATTTAGATGAGAACTCTGATTTTGTCGTCATCACCCAGCAGTACATCCTTGATCGTGTCGATAAAATCATGAGTGTTATCAGAACCTATATCACCGCAATCGCACTGATCTCTCTGCTCATCGGCGGGGTGGGGATAGCAAATATCATGTTTGCGACCGTCACCGAAAGGACCCGAGAGATTGGTACGATGATGGCAGTAGGGGCGAAACGACGTGATATCCTTCAGTTATTCTTATATCAATCCATGGTCATCGGGCTATTAGGTGGTCTTACTGGTTGTATCCTTGGTGCAAGCGGAAGCTGGTTTGTCGTTGACCTCTTAAACAATAGCATACAAAATCTTGGGGGAGCATTTAGTGCTGGTTCCATTCAATTAGCCTACGCACCAGAATGGTTCCTCATCGCAAGTGTTGTCGGAATCCTCATCGGTATCGCTGCAGGGGTATTACCTGCACGGAAAGCAGCAAAGATGGACCCTGTGGTTGCACTGCGGTACGAATAACGTTTTTTTTACTGAGTTGGTGGGGCTTGTTTTTTCTCCATCGCCTCAATTT
>JAFNFT010000060.1 GCA_017885605.1 Methanobacteriota archaeon
CTGACACAACTGTCAAAATTCTGGTTTGACTACACAAAAAAAAGCATCCCGAACCATGTGATCTCCACCGAGATATCAGAGTTTCCAAAGGAATTACACGCCTATAAAACACAGCTTGCGTACCGCAGCATGCTAGTGAAAAAAACCAAGGTCATCCCGATCGAATGCATAGTGCGAGGCTATCTCTCCGGGTCGGCATGGAGCTCCTATAAAAAAGATGGGACAGTCTGCGGGGTGAAACTCTCAGGTGGCCTGCAGGAATCAGGCCAATTCCCTGAACCACTTTTTACTCCTTCGACAAAGGCGAAATCAGGTCATGACATCAACATCTCGATAGCGGAGATGAAAAAACTTGTCGGCTCTGATGTCGCTGATACATTACACGATTATTCATTAAAAATCTATAACATCGCGGTGAAATACGCAAGAAAACGAGGGATCATCATCGCAGATACGAAGTTCGAGTTCGGCATGTACAATGATGAAATCATCTGGATTGATGAGGCGTTAACCCCGGATTCATCCCGGTTTTGGCCAGCGGTGAGCTATGAACCAGGCAAACCGCAGCCAAGCTTTGATAAACAATACGTACGCGATTACCTCAATTCAACCGGATGGGATCATAACTCAGCTCCACCCAATCTCCCAGAACAGGTCATCGCTGAAACCTCAAAGAAATACCAAGAGGCGTATGAGAAGATCACCGGGAAGAAATTTCTTTTTTTATAAACACAGGTAGATAGAATCATATTTTCTTTGATACCTATTTGAAGAAAAGGCAAAAGATTTAATAAAGAGATTATCGTAATAGGTACGGCATCGTATGGATTATAGGGGGATTTCATGAAGAAAAAAGTAATCGTACTCATCTTTGTAAGTCTGATTCTTCTCATCACACCGACTGCTCTCATCCAGGGGGATAGCACCAACAATAGTTCTCATGAAGACTTTCTGGTAAACGAGAATGATTCTGGGAAACAGGATGGGCGATTCATCGAAAAACTCCAATGGTACTCACCGAACGGAGAATTACCAGGAACCTATGAGGACTACCTTGAGAACCATCCGTACTCGCCTGCTCGTTTTTCACCATCAGCTGAGATGAACATGAACGGTTTTTCTGATAACAAATCACTAGCAATTCTGGTTGATGAAACCTTATTTCTTTCGATTACGTTGAGTCTGACTCAGTATCTTGCGGATCTTGATGTAGAGGGGTACAGCGTGTTTTTACAACAGGTGTCTGGTGGAACAGCTGAGGAAATAAAAGCGTGGGTACAAGACCGTTACTCAGAAGGAATCAACGGGATACTTTTCATCGGTGATGTGACTGCAGCATGGGCTGAAGTCTCCGGTGACCAGTTCCCAAGTGATCTGTTTTATATGGATCTTGATGGCACCTGGACGGATGCGAACGATGATGGAGTCTATGAAATCCATGTGGCAGGCTCTGGTGATATGGGGCCTGAAGTGTACGTCGGACGTATCTACGCGAATACCTTGACCTATGATAGTGAGGCAAACATGGTCAATGATTACTTTGCCAAAGCCCATGCCTATCGCACCGGTGAACTGACCCAACCCTGGCGTGGACTGGAGTACGTGGAAGAAGACTGGTATGACATGGATGTGAACCTTGACCTGATTTATGAGACAAACGTGACACGCTATGATTATGGATTCTTTACGACCGCGGAGGATTATCTGAACCAGATGGACCTCGGACAACATTTCGTACAGGTCTGCGTCCATAGCTACTCAGGTGGACATTATTTCAGCACCCGACCAACCGAGTCAGTCGCGTATGCTCATATCTATATCTACAGTCCAATAGCACGACAAGCAAAACTCCTTCTTGGATGCGATGACGGGATCAAAGCATGGGTGAACAGTGTCAATGTCCTCACAAAGGATCGTTATGGCGGATGGACCCCTGATCAATATACCACGAATATCTCCTTGAATTCCGGATGGAATCACCTGCTCTGCAAAGTCAGTCAAGACGGTGGTGATTATCGGCTGTCCGCTCGACTGACCGATCTGAATGGGACCACATTTAACGATCTTACCTATCAACTCAGTGACCCAGCAGAGCACGGAGGGGAAGCAGATTACATTCGGAGTTTCTTACTCAATGGATTCCATCAGGATATTGCAGACAATTTCTGGCAATATCTCACGACGAACTACCTTGGTGTCAGCGAAGAATCCCTTAACCCGAATGAAGGAGATGTAAATGGGGATAAAATCTGGACGAGGTACGATTCAGGCAACCCATACATTGATCTAAGTGATTACTGTAACGACGCTGATTATGGGGCTTGCTATGCATTCGCCCGTGTGTACGCTTCAGCACAGACAACATGTCAACTGTGGATGGGCTACGATGATGGCGCCCGGGTATGGCTCAATGGCAATGAAGTCCTCTACGACAATCGGTACGGGGACTTCGAGATCGATATGAAAAAAGTCAATGTCACCCTACAAGCCGGGGAAAATAGATTGCTTATTAAGATCTCTGAATGGATGGGGGACCATGGGTTCACCGCCCGGTTGTGCGCACCAGATGGTGGGACCGTGAACGGCTTGACCTATGACCCGGAGCCGACACCAATTACCTATGTTGGGACATGGCTGGTGAACGGCCCGTACGCAAACCCAGATAAGGCGACACGGCTCAGTACAGATTATCTTGGTGATGAAGCGAATGTGACTCCAAGTGAGGGGGAGACAGCGTCGTTTGGCATCTGGGAGCGTGGAATTGGAAATGGCTACCCGTTCAACATTGGTGGGTTTTATGATCGTGGCGCCTGGGTGCTTTCGCAGGATATCCAGGACCGTGACCCGCCAGTCCTGTTCTATAACCTTTTTGCGTGCGGACCAGGGCGATTCACCGATGAGAATTATCTAGCAGGGGCGTACATCTTCCATACCTCTTCAGGGTTAATCACGGTTGCTTCCTCAAAGAGTGGGAGCATGCTGAACTTTGCTGATTTCACCCAACCTCTCAGCGAGGGAAAAAGCATCGGTGAAGCGTTCCGTGAGTGGTTCGATGCCCAGGCTCCGTATCTCCAATGGGAAAAAGAATGGTACTATGGGATGGTGGTGTGTGGTGATCCGACATTATGCATCCCGACGAATATTCAAATGAAGGTGACCAAACCAGAGAACGCACTCTATATCGGCGATAAAAAGATCCTGCCGTTTTTCACACCAGTGAGTATCGGGAAGATTACGATTGAGACGACTGCAACCAGCAATAATTATAACATAGGACGAGTGGAGTTCTTCATTGATGGTACACTACAATCCACCGATTCGACAGCACCCTATAGTTGGACATGGACCAGGGTAGCTTTTCTGCGACATACTATCAGAATCGTCGCGTATGATACCGCGGGTCATAACAGCTCAAGAGAATTTAGCCTCTGGAAGTTCTTCTAGGACGCGTTTATCCTTCCTGGACAGGGGAACGCCAATCAAGACCGGGGGTCCGAATCCCGATTTTTGGAACCAACGGGAATCGGCGTTTATGCTGACTTTTCACCCGCATCATCCTGATCCGCTCAATTTGTTCCTTGGANNATCAAGGGTCTGATAGCTCATCCGAAGCTCTTTTTCATCGGTCTGTCCTACCCATAATCCCGCGGTCGGTGGTTTCCGAATGATTGGGGCAGGGATTTTCAGGTACCTAGCGAGCTGAAAAATCTGGGTTTTATACAGATCCCCGAGCGGTTGAAAATCGACGCCGCCATCGCCGTACTTGGTGAAATACCCCACGAGGATCTCTGATTTGTTCGACGTCCCGCAGACCAGGCTATTTGTCTCATTTGCGTATTCGTATAACAGAATCATCCGCACCCGGGGTTTGATGTTTGCGAGTGTGAGCCTCTTTTTTTGTTTTAAAGCCTCATGAAAAGATGAGACGAATGAAGAGATATCTATTTCTGTGCAATTGACATGAAAGGTGTTTACGAAGAGTTCTACATGTTTCCGATCGAGAGCGGGTGTGGTCTCATCAGGGAGGAACACACATTGGACGTTGTGTACTCCTAGGGCGTCCCTGCATAAAAGCGCACAGACCGCAGAGTCCACACCACCAGAGAGACCAAGCACGACACTGGAGCACCCTGCGTTTTCCACGTAGGTTTTAATGAATTGTTTTACGATCGTGGACACATCTTGTGGGTTCATCGACAGGTCGACCATGTTGTTATCACATCCATGTCTGAATTGATTCTTTTATCAAGGTTTCTGCGTCTCCTAATACCTTGTTATCGACTGAGCTGAATGAAGAACGAGCAATCGCGAGGGGTATCCTGCGGAGATAATCTGACATGCGGAGGTCTCTTCGCAGAGTCGTATTATAATGGTCCTCTACGATGTCATTCATTATATTCAGGTATCTATTAACATTTTTCTCAGAAGCGGTGATGGTTGGTTCGAATCGTCTGGCAAGCTTCACCCACTGGTCATAATAATCATGTTTTTCTTTGAGCTCACCGGTTCCATAGAATTTTTTTCTGAACAGGTTGAGGCGGTCTTCTTTGCCGATGTTTTGGACTTTCACGACTAATGCGCAGCGACTCATCAGGAGAGGGGATAATCCTATGTCTTTTAACGCGTTTTTCCCAAACACCTGAGATTTCGGGTTTGCGAACGCGATCATGATGAAATTGCTTTCGATGCTCTGATGGAGTTTTGCTGAATGCACACTGCATTTTCCATTGGAGAGCAGTTCATAACAATACTCGATGTCATCCCCGGGGATTTTATCAAACTCGTCGACGAGGACCAGTTTCCGATTCGCATGGGGGAGCGCTCCAAGATCACCAGTCCCAAGATGACACACCAGTCCGGATCGTGTCGTGTTCGCGCCAATGGTGATAATCTCCGAGAATCGCTCCGTGATAATTTCCTTGGCCATGGTTTTGCTGCTCCCTGGTTCTCCGATAATCAGGGAATGGACTGGTTCATTGAAGGTGGAAAAGATGCTTGCTGCGATCACCTTTTTCATGATATCGTTCCCATGGATCTCTTGGAAGACGTTTTCCCAGAACCCATGAAACCCTCGTTCTTTTGCAAACTTTTTTAATTCATCTTCAGGAAGATAGATACCGCTTTTTTCGCGTTCTATCACCTTCTTTGACTCAAGGATCTCCTGAAGGCTTTCTGCTTTTGAAATCACTTTAGAAAACGCCTCGGATTTCCGTGAGAGTTTCAACACGTTTCCCTCAATGGTTAACGCAGCGTTCCCCCAGCCGACTGCATAGACATCTAAAACGTTCAGAATCGATTTGATGACCGCTCGATCAGTTTTTTTTGATGAGATTTCAATGAGGTCCCCGTTGGTGATGACGATATCAAGGATGTTTTCATTGGCAAGGATGTTTCGTGCTCGTTGCACAAGCATCATTCCTTTACTTGATCCCATGCCTAGTGAAGAAACAGACATAAGAGCGATCTGTTCTAACGTCGTAATTCCCATATTTTCTAATTTCTTTCGATCAGAGGGAACAACACCAAGTAAGGTAAGATCATCTTCCATAGAGCACCTGTGCGAACAGGCAATATCCATGTCTGAGGATTAAAAGTTTCGGGTACTCCGATGATTCTAGGAACGTATCATCATTCGCGTTGAATCCGCCTGCCTAGATGATATTTTTTCATCTCCCGCTCAAGGTACCGATAGACGGTAGGGTGTTCGCTGCCGCTCAGCAGCATATCGATTGCTTTTTTCGCGATATCCATAGTTTCAAAATCTGCGATCACTGCGACGGTATGCCCATAGATGGCGAGAATCCCGCCGGTAAGACCTTCGATGACCCGTTTTGTTTTTCCCTCACGCCCAATGATCCTTGCTTTTACTCGAAGAAGATGGTCCTCTTTTTTTCCGGCATAGTCATAAATGTCAAAGATAAATAGTTCGGTTTCCTCCCCAAATAAACGAAACGCATGTTCTGGTGAAAACCCTCGTCCGATCGCGCGGATTACATCTTCAACCTTTAAAGGAATGAGGGGGTCTTTTGCTTCCTGTTCATTGAACACCACTTCCCCTTCTTCAGAATCAATCTCAAGGTGCACCTGTGAGATTCGCTCAATCGTCTTTTTCGTTTCTCCGTCCTTACCGATCAATACACCGACCCGTTCTCTTGGAATCCGTAGATATTTCATCGTTTACCCCTTCTTTTTTTTCACGAGTTGTTCAAAGATAAGTTGTTCATTGCTTTCGATGCCGTATTTCTTGAAATAATGCACGATATTATAAATATCTCTTTTTAAAAATTCTAAGGAGGATGGATGATCAAGCAGAACTCCTTGACCGACATCGATGATATAGGGTTTTTGGCGAAACATGAGAATATTAAATGCGCTAAGATCCGCATGGACGATTTTTATTTTGTACATCTTTGTGATAAAACCCATGATTTCGTCAAAGATCTTCTGTGGGTTTGGGAGAAGTACATTCTTGAGCATCGGCGCTGGTTTTGATGCATCACCAATATACTCCATGATTAAAATGTTATGAACACATTTTATCGGGGCGGGTGCACGCACTTTCGCTTGATGTAGCAATACAAGGTTTTTATATTCCTTTCTCGCCCATTCCTCGATGATATCACGCCTGTTCTTATACCCATAGGAAAACCTGGGATCCCCTTCGATATATGTTGCGATATGTTTGAACGTCATAGTCGAAGTCCGGAAAATTTTAATCGCAACAAACTCCTTTTCAGGGGTCGTCCCACGAAAAATATTTGCTTCTTTTCCCGTAGATACCGGAAAGTCAACCTGATTGATGATGCCATCAGAAATCAATTTCCCAAGGAGCAGAAGCGTCTGTCTGTCAAACACCTCCCCGAATGTTTTTCGATTAAAAACCACTCGGTCCAATATCACTTGTGATTGCCGATCAAGTTTTTTCAACCACTTATCATTCAGAAGTTCATCAGAAGACATTAATTTCCTCTGGAAGCATTTTTCTACGACTCAGACTACTCGCCTGAGTCCTACTATAGCGAAAAACAATATCTGCTTTCTCATTTTGGATATCCCAGGGTTTAATAATAAGCAGGTCACCAGCGCGCACCCGAGCCTTACGTTTCATCTTCCCAGGGATACGAGCCATCCGAGATTTTTTATCCTCACAGACGACATGAATACGAGATCCACCGAGTAATTGATCCGCGATCGCAAACAACTCATTGTTTTTTCTATTTGGTAACGGCAACCGGTAGTACCCTTCATCGCCTTCTTGAGTTGTTCTATTTGGACGATGTGCTCTTGCATACGTATTCCCAGGTGGTGTCATACTTTAAAGCCCCAACGAATCAGAAATTCTCTTCAGCGCGTCTAAACTCAGCTCAAGAAAACCCTGAAGTTCTAGTTCCATATCTTCACAGAGTTCAATTCGTTTTCGGTTACAGCCTGCTGCGAAGGATTTATCCTTAAACTTCGCAGATAAGGTCTTTGGAGTCACATCAGCAAGTTTTTTAGAAGGCATGACAAGTGCCGCAGCGATAATCAGACCGGAGACCGCATCAGCAGCAATCAACGATTTATCCAGATAGGTCTGCGGGATCTGTGCGGTATATTGGTAGTTATGCGCCTTGATAGCATTAATTGCTTCCATGGGTAATAGATCAGACAATACTTTCACGGTTATGAGCGAATGTTTCTCCGGCTCGTTTTTTGTAAAATCATAATCCAGGTCATGCAACAGTCCAGTGATTCCCCAAAGCTGTGTATCCTCTCCTAACTTCTGTGCCATTTCCTGAAGGATTGCTTCCACTGCCAAGGAGTGTTTAATGAGATTTTCTGTTCGAAGGTTTTTCTTAAGAAGCGGGAATGCTTCAGCCCTAGTCAGCATATAAAAGAGGAGTAAAGACGCAGTTGATTTAAACTTTCCTCAGATCGTATCAAAAGATTTTAAGTATGCAATCTGTTTTCTCCGTTGCTGGTGTGAGTATTAAAACCATCATGATCGTGGATGAGGAAGCGGATTTTCTTACACAAGTCAAAACATTATTAGAAAAGGAAGACGTTGAAGTTGTGACAGCACGAAATAGTAGGGAAGCACTTGAGCATCTCAAGGGTGATAACGAAGAAACCTTTGATTTAATCCTGGTGAACACCAGAATGCCAGGAAGTACACTTACCAATGCACTCTTCTCCATGAGGCCTGCTCTGAAAAAACTCCCAGGTGGTATTGAGAATTTCCTGCAAAAACCATTCACCAAGGAAGAACTGGTTGAATTCGTCAAAGAAAAAATAAACCTACCGTAAGGGATAAAAGAAAAAAAAGAGCAGCATACTCACTTTTTTTGCGAAGCTATTTCAGGGTTTTTACCCACTCATAGACGGGTGTCACAAGATCCTTGATCCGCTGTTTTTCAGGATTCATCGGTGATGGTTTCCAGAAATCCGCTGGCTCAAAATGAAAATCAGTCACCGCCCCGACGCGTTGATCTTTGGGTTTAAAAACTATTTTCAAGGGCATCTCAAATTCAACGTCCCAAGGGTTCATCCCATGCAGCTCGTTTGCCATGGCGACTTTACTCGTACCGATAATGGCGTACACAAGGATAATCGGGAGTCGTTTGAGTGAGGATCGCCCGCTCCATCCTGCGACAGTCCAGGTGTGCACCTTCGCGGTAAGAGGCATCTCAACCCATTCAGTTCTTTCTAATTTACAATTCAAATTCCAGCAATGGGTACGGACAGGAACCCACGAGTCGCCACATTTCGGACAACGGGTCCCCATGATTTTGCCTTCAAGCAACCCGATGAAGAACTTGCTGTTCCACCCATGTCGAATGGTGTACAGCTGATCATAATGAAGGAACTGGTTCATAGCGGTTCGGTCCTCTGAGACCTCATGACCGACAAACACCAGACCTGTTTCTTTCACATCGGAAGGTCGGTAGTTTTTTTTCTCCGTGAAATTGGGCGGGTCAGCGAATTTCTCTTTTTTATGTTTCATCACGATGGTAACCGTCATAGTCTAATGCCTCCTCAGAATGAAATTTGAAATGCTCGTTCCTGTCCCTGCATGGCTGTTGACTATCCCACATTCTGGGTTAGGAACCTCGGTTTTTTTACTCAGATGTTTCTTTGGGATCATCCCTGCAAGCTGATAATAACACTCAATCATACTCATCAGACCCGTTGCACCAACAGGATGACCATACCCAAGCAATCCTCCACCAGGGTTCATCGGGATATCACCATGCATACTGGTCCGTTCATCCCGGATGAATTCCACGATCGTGTCTTCAGTAGCGAGTCCCAATGCTTTATAGATTTGCGCCTCTGAGGTGGAGAACGCATCATGGATCTCACCAAAATCAATGTCCTTGAGAGGATCTCTGATGCCTGCCATTTTATACGCCTGTTCCGCGGAGTATCGACACGCAGCAAACTCTGTCATCCCAGGGTATCCAGGCCCATAGCGTTCGCTCCACCCAGGATTGTTCAGTCGATCCCCTGCACGGATCGTGCAACTGGACAATCCCATACCGTCAACCGTGACATACTGATCCGGGTTGGTTTTCTTGGCGTATTCTTCACTGCAGACCAGGAGAAACGCGACACCTCTACTCATCAGACTGCAATCGAGTTTCTTAATAGGATACGAGATGAGCCGGGAGTTCATCACATCTTCAACCGTGATGTACTTATGGTCATTACGGTACCATTGTGCCTTGGGGTTATCCATCGCATTGTTTTTGTTTTTGACAGCGATGGTCGCGACGTCTTCCTCAGTGACATGGTTCTCCTTCATCCATTTGTTTGCCATCGCAGCATAGTAAATAGGGTAGATGCCTCCGACCATAAGCTCGTATCTGATATCTGATGCCAATGCGATGAACTCGCTGCCTTGCGACTGTGACACAGAATCCATCGTCTCCCAGCCGACGACACCGACGACATCGTGACGACCGGATAGGATAGCAAGCGCTGCTGCGTAGAGTGCAGAACCTCCAGTGTTCCCCCCGTTTTCGACTCGGTAATGCGGCAGACCGACGAGTCCAAGATGATCATGAATGATCCATTCTGGCGCGAGTTGATGGCCGAAATGGACCGAGAAATGAGAATAAATCATCAGGTCAAGGTCACGCAGTGAGAATCCTGGGACGTCCTGCTGTGTTTCTTTGACGCATTCTGCTGCTCCGCCTTCGATGCTTTCAAAACCAGTTGGGCCGTAGTCAAATGGTGTGGTTGCTCCTCCGATGATACAAACTTTTCGTGACATTGGTATCTTCCCCCTAGGACTATCAACCTCTCAAGGCCCCAGTCCCCTACAGAGGGTATCGTTTGAGAATTAAAAAAGGTTGTTATTTATTAAAGAAAATGAGAAGAGAATTACGTCTCTAATTTCTGTTCCAGAACCACCTTAGGTCGTATTGTTTGTTCTTGTGTAATTCTTAGGTTTTTCATCCCATGAATAGCGAGATTATCAGAGGAGCTTTGATGCGGTTCAAAAAACGTTGTATCCGGTATGATCAATTGATGTTCGATACTATTTTTTTGATGACTATCGGTAAGGATAAATCGAAGGATCCCAGCGAAGAGAACCGGAAGACGATGCCAGGGAACATAGGTAATCTGCGCATTGCGTATCGCATTGAGATGGTCTCCGTTTCCAGCCTCATTGATCGTTGGACCAGTCAACGCACCCCACCAGTTCCTCTGTGCAGAAACGGAACAGGCGTCCACAGAAAGCCCGTATATAGTATTGAGAAAGATGTTGTTCCAACGAAGAATACTTCCAGTCGCCTGTATCGCGTCGATACCAAGATAATTTTTTACAATGGTGTTTCTCTTGATCATNNGCTGCCTGTGCAATATTCAATATCGATGCCATAGCCATTCCGCTGGATGGTGTTTTCCTGAATCGAATTGTTATCGCTGTACCCGGAACTCAGATCAATACCGGTCATGCTTTGGTTTTTTATGATGTTTTTGCGGATCATGTTGACAGAGGAATACGCGAGCGTTATCCCGACCGTTCCAGCATCCAGATGAAGATTTTGAATGGTGCAACCAGTCGAATTCACAAGGATGACTTCACCAGCGTCTTCTGGTAAGGTACAATCTCTCTGATTACTGAGGTAATACAAAGGTTTCCCGTTGACTGTGTTACTGGCGTCAACATCATTGAGGTACTCCGCAACAGTATTCCCGTATACCATAAGACCACAGTTGATCATCTTGTTTGTCGTAAGGATATTTCCAGTGGAGGAGAGGAAATACAGACCAAAACTACTCACATCCCGTATGATATTATCGGTAAGGCGATTATGAAACGAATGATCAAAATACATACCATAGGAACCGTTTCCGATGCTGTTTCCAACAAGGATGTTTTCCCCTGAAAAATCAAAGGAGATAGCCAGACCATTCTCTGATAGCAGGTTATCTTCGATTGTGTTACTCATTGATGAATCGACATCGATGCCGTAATTATTTTCCTGGATGCTGTTGTTTCGGATGATATTCATATTATTACTCGCGCCATCGAAATCTATGCCAGCAAGACGGTTCGCGGAAAGGACATTGTTTGCGATGGTGTTCAAGGAGGAATACGCAAGTTCGATACCGATGCTCGCGTCACTCAGATTGAGAGCTGAGATGGTGCAATTGCTACTTGAAATAAGGATGACTTGACCGGCGTTCGGGGGAATCGTACAGTTGCATTCATTGACATAATAATACACAGGTTTCCCATTGACCAGAGTAGTCATATCGACATCATTGGCATAATCAAAAGGGTTGTTCCCCATCACTTGCAATCCGCAATGAAACATCTCATTTCCACTCAAGGTATTATTCCCCGAGGTGTCTAATAAAATTCCTACCAAGCATGCGTCAACCGTCTGCTCCAGTACAGTATTCTCAGTGCTATATTCAAGACGCACCCCTGCAGAGGAATCAGAAATCCAGCATTTTTCTAGGGTGTTATTCGATGAATCATACAGAAAGATACCATCAAAAAAACCGTTTCGAAACGTACAGTTTCTCACCATGGTATCCAGCGAAGATATGAGGTACATCCCATGGCCTTCGTTGTTCGTAAAACTACAGTTTTCTATGAAGGAATGAGAAGTACCTGCAATCAGGATCCCCTCAAAATTATTGCTAAAATCACAATTCATCACAGAGATATTGTCACAGCTGACCAAGCCAAGGAACCCTATCTCCATTGTCTCATCAAACAGAAGGTTGCTTTGTTCAATGAGGTAGAACATCGGTTTTCCATTGATGGAATTTGAGGTGTCGATATCACAATAAAAATCTGAGACAGATGATGAGCCGATACCGAAGTTCGCGTAATTATTCATCATCGTGTTATTCCGCATTTTCGTATTCGGCGCGTAGGCCATGCTAATACCATCGTACCCATTTTCACAGACACAACCAGTGATCTGGTTCCCAGAGGATTGCTGGACATGAATGCTATTAAAGCTGTTTCTCAAGCATGTGCAATGAACGAGTTGATTATTATTTGAAGTCTGATAGAGTGTTATCGCATCGGAATTCTCATGACACACACAGTTCTGAATGATATTACTCCTTGAATTGACAAGGTTGACAGCCATGAGATTCCCGTACAGTTCACAATCCAGAATCTGACAAAAGGATGCGCCAACCAAGTAAATACCAATCCACTCATTCCCATAAATGATGCAATTGGAGATCGTGAGATAATCGGCGATGACCTTCACCGCTGCCTGATAGTAATACCCGTGATTATTGGTAATGCAAAACCCAGTAATAACGACAGAATCCCCTGTGATGTTCACCGTATCCAGAAAATTTTCAAGTAAGGAACCGCTAATTTCTGTACTGAATTTATCTTCACCAATCAGAGAAATAGATTTCTGTATCACGAGGTGCTCATAATACGGGGAGGATTCATTGTACACATAGACAATATCCCCTGTATTCGAATCATTGATAGCATCCTGGATCCTTGTATAATTCCCAGATCCACTCCCACCAACATAAAGGATATTCCCTTTTGAAAAAGACAGGATTAATCTTTCACCTACGTTTTGTCCAATAGATGGAATGATACAAGGTATGAGTAAAAAGAAAATGATTCCAAGCACCAATTCTTTCCGCATTACACAATATCTATGCACAGCTTTCCCCTGCGATACCATTTTATAAGTATCTTCCCCTATAATAATATTATCAAGATGTTTAAAATAAAAACAGTTCTTCTAGTAAATTATTTCCCAATCACCATGCCCGCAGGATCGATTTTCTTCAGAATATCCAACTCCTTCTGAGACGGCGGTGTTGTAATAGAAACATGCTCAGCAGAACGAATCGTAAACCCAGAGTTCTCGGTAATCTGCTCAACCGTCACCCCCGGATGCAGCGACAGCAGTATCATCTGTTTGGATTCCGGATCAAAACCATACACCCCGAGTTGAGTAATCACTCGATACGGCCCGCTTCCTTTCGGCAACCCATTCTTTTCCCGTGAATCAAACCCGGAGAGATACCCAGGTGTGGTCAAAAAATCAAGTTTCTCGAGGAACCGATGCGTATCCTGTCGCATCAGAATAATCGTCTGATGACACAAGGTTCCCACATCGTTCGCCCCACCACTCCCCGGGAGACGCACCTTCGGATGCTCATACGGCCCGATCACGGTCGTATTCAAATTCCCAAACTTATCGATCTGTGCACCACCAAGGAACCCGTAATCAATGTACCCTGCTTGTGCCATCGCCATAGAATCATGCATACTGGAGGCAGCAACCGCTGAATAAAACGTCCGTGAATCACCAACAGAGATTGGAAGCACCGGCATCTCCGGGCCAATCCCACCCGCCTCAAAAAACAATAGCAGGTTCGGTGCATGGGTCCGCTGCGCAAGCATCGCCGCGATCATCGGAAGACCGGTCCCAACAAACACAGACTTGTTATCTTGAAGCATGCGCGACGCGACACAGGCGAGCAACTCGGTTGACGAATAGGGTTCTTTGCCTGTGGCTTTCTCAGTTTTCCCTTTTAACCAGGGAGCTGTCATCGGCTCCTCGAACCGCTCGATACGAGCAAGTTGCTGCATCTTCTTCGTCCCACCAACACACCGTAGATACTCTGAAAAATCCTTCAGCCCATACACATATTTCTCAAGATATCGCTGTACACCTTCCTCTGTCACAGACTCAGAAAGCCATTCACCGATATGATCCTCATCAAAGAAATACTGATACGGCATCTGACAGGGATGCGACCCAAAAGGAGTCTCCACCACAGCACTGGCCAAATAAAAAGGAATCACGGTCTTCCATGGCTCTTTCCGTATCTTTGATGTCTCAACAATCTTCTCGGTGGTCACAATCAGATGACGTGCCGCCCGAGACAGCTCGAAATCCTCCACGATTATCCCATCGATCTGCGCGTTCCCATACCGATCACATCGAGGCACATGAATCACTGCGACATCCGGGTAACAAGCAGGAAGCAGACAGACCTGTTTGCCGCTGAACGGATCAATCATGGTCTGCGCAGAGCTATGGGTAAACGTATCGGTTCCCAGCATCACCCGTGTTGGGATAAACGGCAGCCCCATCATCGCCGCAAGAAAACGCCATTGAAACCCTGCATTACTGATCTCACCAGTGACCTTGCATTTTCCGGTCTCGACCGCACGTCGAGACGCAGGAGACAACCCGCGCAGCTCATGACCAAATGAGTACGCCACCTCCACTTGATCCACACAACCTGAGCCAACCAACAGGTCAAGGTCATGCACCGCGGTCTTCCCGGCCATCAGTAAATGCTTTTTGCGTTGCCTGATGATTTCATAGACAACCGCCATTGAGACCCGTACATGCCCAAACCCACCCATGGCAAGCAACGACCCATCGGGGATAAACCGTGAGACAGCTTCCTGTACAGACATCCGTTTATCCACCAAACCCCGCGGTTTATTCTGAACAATCCACTGCCGGTTCTCATCAGGATCATGCCACCCGATGAGCTTCCCAGTACCCTTCTGAACATTCTTGTCACAGGTCATAAGAACCATTCCCCGTCACATCCACTTCAATCGTTAAGATAAACGCTCTAAAACCACCCAGTATCCACATCGAGTATCCCTACAAAAAATCTTCGACTCCAAAGAAGCGTAAATTTAAAGACTTGTGGCCTATCTTGGTATGAGGATACCTATGGATTTCCAACTTACCGAACCGCAAAAATTATTCAAAAAAACAGTCAGAGAGTTTGCTGAAAAAGAAATTAAACCACTTGCTTCAAAAATCGACAAAGAAGAATATTTCCCCTGGGAATTATACAAAAAAATGGGAAAACTCGGTCTGATGAGTATGACCGTACCAAAGAAATACGGTGGTGCAGGCATCGATAAAATATGCTATATGATCGCCTTGGAAGAAATCTCCCGGGTCTGCGGGTCAACAGGCCTCACCGTCGAGGCGCATAACTCCCTGGGCGTCGGTCATATCTATGAAAAAGGAACCGAGGAACAACGGAAAAAATACCTCCCAAAGATTCTTCATGGAGAGGCAATCGCAGCCTGGGCGCTCACCGAACCAAACGCAGGCTCAGATGCCGCGTCGTTACAAACCACAGCAGTCCTTGAAGGGGACGAATGGGTGTTGAATGGGACGAAACAGTTCATCACCAGCGGGGATATCGCAGCAGTAACAACAGTCATGGCAAAAACCGATAAAACCCTGGGGGCAAAAGGCATCAGCGCATTCATCGTCGAAAAAGACACACCAGGTTTTACCGTTGGTGTCCTTGAAGATAAACTCGGGCTACGAGGCAGTCGTACCGCAGAACTCATCCTTGAGAATTGCCGCGTACCAAAGGACCACCTCCTTGGAGAAAAGAACCTTGGGTTTGTTGGAGCGATGACGATCCTTGATAGGGGAAGAACCGCGATCGGTGCGATGGCGGTTGGTATCGCCCAAGCAGCCCTCGACGAAAGTCTCTCCTATGCAAAACAACGCCAGCAGTTTGGCAAACCCATTGGGAAAAATCAGGCGATCCAATGGATGATTGCAGATATGGCAACCTCAATTGACGCTGCACGATTGCTCGTCATGCGATCAGCATATCTTGAAGAAAAAGGAATCGCTTTCAGCATAGAAGCATCCATGGCAAAACTCTTCGCCTCAGAAATCGCGATGAAAGCGACCCGGGATGCAATCCAGATCCATGGTGGCCATGGGTACATGCGTGACTTACCGTTAGAACGGTTCTACAGGGATATCAAACTGACCCAGATCGGCGAGGGAACCTCAGAGGTTCAACGCATGGTTATCGCCAAACGCCTCGGACTCTAACCTATCAACGAGGGGGATGAAAAAGATGAAGGCGAAAGAGACGAAATGTGACACTGTTTTTAAAAAAGACAGATACGAGGAGCTCTACAAAACATTCACCTGGAAAGTACCAACCCATTATAATTTCGGGTTTGATGTCGTCGACCAATGGGCAGAGGATCGCACAAAACTTGCGCTGATATCCATCGATCGAACCGGTGAAAAAGCACGGTATCACACGTTTTATGATCTCAAGGTTCAATCAAACCAGTTCGCAAATGCTCTCCGGAAACTCGGGGTGAAAAAAGGGGATCGTGTGTTAGTCATCCTGCAAAGCATCCCTGAATGGTACATCGCGCTAATCGGGATGTTCAAGCTCGGCGTTGTTCCCATGCCTGGAACGGTCCTGCTCACATCAAAAGACATTGAATATCGCGTGAACCGGTCTGAGGCATGCATGGTCCTAACTGACCTTGATCACGCAGACCGTGTCGAAGCAGTCAAAAAGAACTGCAAGACATTGAACCATATCATGCTTGTGGATGGGAAACGCGATGGATGGCTCAACTACACCGAGGAAATGAAGGATTCATCCAGAGAACTGTCTCAAAAAGAAATTGGGAAAACCCGGGCGGATGAACCACTTCTTATCTACTTTACCTCCGGGACCACAGGTCATCCGAAGATGGTGCTGCATACCCATAGTTATCCCTTAGGCCATGAGGTCACCGCGAAATTCGCTCAAGCGTTGACAAAATGTGACCTACATTGGACGGTCTCTGAGACAGGATGGGCAAAGGCAGCCTGGGGAAAACTCTTTGGTCAGATGATTGTGGGTGCTGCGATCATCCAATGGGAAACTCCAGGTCGTTTCGATGCGGATGGCCTTCTTCGTGCGATGGAGAAATATGGGGTGACTACATTTTGTGCGCCGCCAACAGTGTACCGGATGCTTATTCAGATGGACCTCTCACAATACAAGTTGAAACTCCGTCATTGTATGAGCGCTGGGGAACCATTGAACCCTGAGGTGATCAGAGTCTGGAAAGACGCGTATGGCCTTGAGATCTATGATTTCTTCGGGCAGACTGAGACCGTGTGTGTGTTGTCGAACTTCCCTTTTATGCCTATTAAATATGGTTCGGTCGGGAAACCAACACCGGGTCATGACGTCCGTATCGTCAATGATGACGCAAAAGAACTCAGAACAAACGAGGTCGGTAACATCGCATTGTACATCGGTGGTGTACGACCACCAGGGCTCTTTAAAGAATACTGGAAAGACCCTGATATCATGAAGCGATCATTCAAAGATAATTATTACTTTACTGGTGATCAAGGATACAAGGACCAGGATGGTTATTTCTGGTTCGTCGGTCGTGATGACGATATCATTAAATCCTCAGGGTACCGAATTGGGCCTTTTGAGGTTGAATCAGCACTCATCGAACATGATGCGGTCGCAGAATGCGCAGTGGTCGGTGCCCCTGATCCAGAAGGAGGAATCCGAGGGACCGTCGTCAAAGCCTATGTCGTCCTTGCGAAAGGGTATAAACCATCTGAGACGCTGACCAAAGAACTCCAGGATCATGTAAAAAAAGTCACAGCACCCTATAAATATCCCCGCATTATCGAATATATGGAAGAGTTACCAAAGACAATCTCAGGCAAGATACTCAGACGAGAACTTCGGAATAAATAGAGATTCTTCCTCCTATTTTTCTTTTTTCCTGAAGAGATTTTTAATAGACAGGTAGACATATCGGAGGATCAATGGCGTCCGGTATTTCCGGAAACTGATTTGCCCTCCGGTCACCCCGATAATCAATCGTGCGAATTTTTTATCACGCATCATCAGTCGTACGATTCTCTCAGAGTCTTTGCCCCATTGGTTGTTGAACCTGCCGAGAGCCTTAAGGTCTTTGCCAAAATCATTATCCCATAAGGTCTGATAGCGTGATAAAAACCGATAACTTAAGTCATGAGAGCTGAGGCCTTCCGCGATGACGTCTGCAGCGATTTGCCCGGAGACCATCGCATAGTAGATCCCTTCACCGGTGATCGGATTGATAAAGCCTGCTGCATCCCCGCAGAGGAGCACACGATCACCGCAGGTGTTCTCCAGCGGGAAGATAGGAAGAGTCGCTCCTTTCAGATTTTCAATTGGGAAATCAGCAGGAAGCAATTTCTTCTCCTGCAGGGTAGCGATGAACTTCTCATAGGTCTCTTTTAAGGGGATCTTCGGTCTTTCTTTTGAGACCGCGGATTGGAATTCACCGATTCCGATGTTCACACTGTTTTTCTTCGGGAACACCCAGGCGTACCCCGCGATCCCATGTGCCTTTATGAAAAGGTAGATCATGCGTTTCTTCGTAAAAAACGTCGTCAGTTGCTTAGGTGTCATAGGTTGTTCCTGCATCAGTGAGATGCAGAGGACCTCAAGTTTCTTTGATAAATTCGTTTTCTCCGCAACCACGCTATGCATCCCGTCGCTTCCGATCACCATCTGTGTCTCCATGGTTTGTCCATCTTCGAGCATCACGGAGACTTTGTCTTTTTGAACGACGACATCGACGACGGATTTCCCACCTAAAAAAGTCGCTCCTGCTTTCTGTGCTAGGGACAGTAACCCATGGTCAAAGTCTGTTCGAAGCACCATTTCTAGGAACGGTTTTTCCCTGATGAGGTCACATTTGTACCGCAGGGAGGATGAAAACATGGTAGTTCCATAGGAGACAGAGTTGAGGAATGGTTCGATATAAGGGAATCGTTTCTGCACACGAGTCGGAAGACCACCACCGCAGGGTTTGTCACGGGGGAACGTCGCTTTGTCAAGAAGGAGGACTTTGATTCCTTTTTCTGCAAGGTTTTTTGCCGCTGTGGAACCTGCTGGTCCTGCACCGACAACAATCACATCATAGGTCATAGCAAAACCAACATCTTTTGTTTACATCCGGAAGACACCAGGCTTCCACTCAGGGATCGAGGCGTTGAGTGACGCGGAGATCCCAAGACCAAGGACCACTCGGGTATCCACCGGGTCGATGATCCCATCATCCCAGATACGGGCCGTACTATAATAGGGGTTGCCTTCTGCCTCGTATTTTTTCATGATCGGATCGGTCAGATCTTTTTCTTCCTTCTTTGTCATCTCGATGCCCTTTCTCCAGAGTTGATCCCGTTTGACAGTGAGAAGCACAGTTGCTGCCTGTTGACCGCCCATGACTGAAATACGTGCGTTTGGCCACATCCACAGTTGCCGTGGTCCGTATGCCCGTCCGCACATCCCGTAGTTTCCCGCACCAAACGACCCACCGATGATCACCGTGAACTTTGGTACTTGCGCACAGGTGACTGCGGTCACCATTTTTGCACCGTCCTTCGCTATCCCGCCAGCCTCGTATTTCCTGCCGACCATGAACCCGGTGATGTTCTGTAAAAACACGAGGGGGATTTTCCGCTGGCAGCACAGTTCAATGAAATGACATCCTTTCAAGGCTGACTCTGAGAACAACACGCCGTTGTTCGCAAGGATCCCAACCGGGTAGCCCATGATACGGGCGAACCCGCAGACCAAGGTCGTACCATATAATGCTTTGAACTCATGGAATCGTGACCCGTCGACGATACGAGCGATAATCTCTCGAACCTCGAATGGTTTACGTGGGTCTTTTGACAAAATCCCGTAGATCTCCTTGATATCATAGGCGGGTTCCTCAGGTTTTTTACTATCGAGATATGTTTTTTCCGGTCGATTGAGGTTCTCAACAATGTTCCTGCAGATCCGTATCGCATCTGGATCATCAACCGCATAGTGATCGGACACCCCGCTTTCACGACAATGAACATCGGCACCGCCGAGCTCCTCAGCGGTGACCTCTTCACCAGTCGCGGCTTTCACAAGAGGTGGACCACCTAAAAAAATCGTCCCTGTTCCCTTCACGATGATTGTTTCATCTGACATCGCAGGGACATACGCACCTCCAGCGGTACATGATCCCATCACTGCTGCGATCTGTGGGATTTTCAGGGACGACATCTTTGCTTGGTTATAGAAAATCCGCCCGAAATGCTCTCGGTCAGGGAACACCTCATCCTGCATGGGGAGAAACGCTCCACCAGAGTCAACCAGGTAGATACAAGGGAGGTTGTTCTCCATGGCGATTTCTTGGGCGCGGAGATGCTTTTTTACCGTGATCGGGTAATACGTGCCACCGGTGACGGTCGCATCATTGGCGACAATGACGACTTCCCTGCCATGGATGATCCCTATGCCGGTAACGATCCCAGCCGCTGGTGCCTTATTGTCATACATGTCAAATGCGGCAAGGGTGTTAAACTCAATGAACGGAGACTCAGGGTCAAGCACCGCATCGATACGCTCCCTGGCAAGCATCTTCTTGCGTGATTTATGCAGCTTGACTGCCTCATCACCGCCACCTTTCATGGCGTTAGTAATCTTTCCCTTCATATCCTTCGCAAGCGCCTCATAGTGTGAAAAGTTCTCCTTATACTCCTTGCTTGAGGTGTCAATCGTACTTTCAATGACTTCCATTTTTCTCCTCCTTTTTTTGTATCTCAGCGGTGAGCTGACCAATCTCGATTTGATCTTTTTCTTTAAAAT
>JAFNFT010000061.1:0-4952 GCA_017885605.1 Methanobacteriota archaeon
GGTTCAGAGCAGACAATTTCCATTTTATGGTCATTGCGGATACGATACTCGGTAATCTCAAGATGTAATTCTCCCATACCGGACATCAGATTCTCACCAGTCTCCTGGTTGATCTGCACTTGGATGCTGGGGTCTGCTTTGGAGATTAATCGTAATACCTCAACGAGTTTGGGGAGGTCTTTTGTGTTTTTCGCTTCAACCGCAACAGTGACGACTGGTTCTGAGACATGAACAATACGTTCAAACGGCTCAGCGTTAGGGTCATCGGTCACAGTACATCCGGCAATGGCATCACGGATACCTGTTGCAGCAACAATATTTCCTGCGCTCACATAGTCAATAGGGATACGGTCAGGTCCAACCATGACATTGGTTTGTTGGACACGATTCTTGTTAGGCATTCCAATAACATATAACTCCTGTCCACGCTGAATCTTTCCGCTGAACATCCGACCAATCGCAACCTCACCTGCATGGGGATCAAGGATAATCTTCGTAACCATCAACGCGAGCGGCCCGTTCTCGTTACATTCAACCATGTTTTTGCCAAGTGGACTTGTGAGATCTCCTCTCCAGATGTGTGGAATCCTATATTTCTGTGCAACATTGGGAGGTGGAAGATGACCTATAACCATATCTAAGACAACTTCATGGATGGGGGCTCGTTTCGCTAAGGATTTCTGATCATTGTTCTTACAGTAGTTATACACATCTTTGAATCCTAAGTTGGTTTTTTTCATGCGGGGAACGGAGACCGCCCAGTTATGGAACGCGGAACCAAACGCAACACTACCGTCTTCGACCTTCACGTTCCATTTTCCTTTGAAGTCATCACCGACTACTCGATCAAGGAGTTCATTGAATTTATTAATGATTTTAATGAATCGATTTTGCATCTCTTCCGGTGAGACTCGAAGTTCGTTAATGAGCCGATCTACTTTGTTGATGAACAATATTGGTTTGACTTTTTCACGGATCGCTTGACGAATAACGGTTTCGGTTTGTGGCATCGCGCCTTCAACAGCGCAGACGACAATGATACATCCGTCAACTGCTCGCATCGCACGGGTGACATCGCCACCGAAGTCAACGTGCCCGGGCGTATCAATTAAGTTAATCAAGTAATCATGTCCTTCAACGGTGTGAACCATGGATGCTGATGCCGCATTAATCGTAATCCCTCGTGCCTGCTCTTGCTCGTCGTAGTCTAGTACCAGTTGTTTTCCTGCGAGGTCCTCGCTCATCATACCGCACCCTGCAAGCAGATTATCAGAAAACGTGGTTTTACCATGATCAATATGAGCAGCAATGCCGATGTTTCGAATATGATCTAATTTATTCATCAGCGCTGTTGCTTTTAGAATATTTTCTTCTTTTCGCCCCATAGGTTATACACCTTCAAAAATCCATATCTTATTTTTTTTTATCGAGCTGCTTTGGCGACCCGCTCAAGATCATTTTTCTTTGCAACCGCAAAAGATGAAGGATCATTCTTGCTAGCCTTGAGGAGCTCATCAGCAAGGCATGCTTCGATTCTCTTCTTATTTTTATGGCTCCCGGTCATTGCACCAGAGCAGATGTTCCGTAACGCGATGTCAAGTCTGCGTTGAGGTGAGATATCCACGGCCTTGGGAACCATGATGCCACCGAACCGTAGCCTGGTTGTTTCTTCTTTTGGTGCAGCGTTCTGCAATGCGTCAATAAGCACTTGAACAGGGTTTGTTTTGGTGCGTTTATCGATGATTTCAAAAGCCATTCGAACGACCTTGTAGGATTTCGTTTTCTGTCCGGTATACATCTCTGTTTTCATCAAGATGTTAATCAGTCGTTCGATAACCGATAGGTTCGCTTTCCCGAACATCTTATTCGCATGTGGNNAAGAAATCCTTGTTTTCGAGGTTGATGTAGCGTTGCAGACCTAGGTCTTCGATTTTTACTGTACTGATGTCGTATTTTGAGAACATTGGGAAGAATGCTGCGCTGGGTTGTGGGTCTTTCTTTTCACTCATACTTATCGTCTCATTGGTTTCTCAATTTTTCCTTTTACCAGTTGATCCAAGGATACATCATTGACTTTGATAACTTTGAAACGGACGCCAGGGATATCACCGTAACTTCGTCCCATTCGACCGCCGATACCTTCGACGACGACCTCGTCGTGTTCATCGATGAACCCGATCGCATGGTTTCCAGGAGCAAATGCAGTGATTTGTCGACCGTTTTTAATAAGCTGGATTTTTACGCATTTCCGAATCGCTGAGTTCGGTTGTTTTGCTTCGATACCAACTTTTTCGATAACGATGCCTCGTGCTTGTGGTACGCCTCCGAGTGGATCTGATTTTATTTTTAAATGCAAGATTCGTTTTTTGTAATATCGATCGTTCCACAACTGGTTCTTTCGTGCTTTCTTTAGTTGGCGCGCGGCGTTTATTCCTTTACCCATAGTTCACCTGTTTTATCTGGTAGAAGTGAGGCAGTATACGGCTTTTAATATTTAAATTCTCTCTCCAGTAACAGATGATTTGTAAGGAAAGAATCCCTTGTCATTCGACCAAATTTTTTATAAAAAAACTTAAATAATATAGCATCCTATAATTGACAGTGGAATCAACATTAATATAGGAGATCTTGTTTCGATATTTCCAAGGGGTTACTATATGAAGAACACGCAGATAAATAAATTCATCGTAGGCGGAATACTGATTCTTTTTCTAGTTGCTGGCGTCATGCCTGCTGTTGCCCAAACCGATACGGTCGTACTTGATGCCATTGCTGAAAGTGTTGATTTTTCAGTACCAATTCTTCAAGAGAACAATGATGGAAGCGATATTTTAGTCAGCGAGGCAAACGGGGTTCTGTCCGCTGAAGGATGCCCGTTACTCCCTGTGTTTTCAAAGACGTTTGAGTTTCCACTTGGGACCCATATCGTCTCTGTTGATGTTGAGCCATCAGCGGTTCAGACCATGCGTGTGGACAAACAAATCAGACCAGCCCCGACAAAACAAAAGATCGGTGATCAAATCATTCCTCTGGAAGGGATAGTCAATGATAAGGTCTATAGTAGTGCGGACCCGTATCCAGCATCATGGTACACCATCAGCTCCGGTGCTGGGTTAAACAGTGACAATCACCATACCCTCTTTGTCACCATCCGTATCAATCCAGTCCGATACATTCCAAGTTCACAATCCCTCCTCTACAGCACCCATTTCACAATCAATATAGCATATAATGAAGCACCACCTGCACATACATCCTCAGAGACGTATTCGTTAGTGATCATCGCACCTGCCGAATTTTATGAAACCCTCCAGCCTCTCGTCGAGCATAAAAACACCTGTGGTGTCTCGACGATCCTTGTTCCGCTTGATGAGATTTATAGCTCGTATTACGGACGAGATGACGCTGAACGAATCAAATACTTCATCCAGCACGCAGTCGAAGACTGGGATACGCACTATACCCTGTTAGTGGGCGACATGAAGAAACTGCCGATCCGCGTCACCTATGCATCCTGGTGGGAACAAGATATCCTCTCTGACCTCTACTATGCGGATATCTATGATGCCAATGGAGAGTTTTGCAGCTGGGATGCAAACGGGAACGACCGGTTTGGTGAAATCGATAGAGATGGGAATGACCTTGACGGTGTTGATTTGTACGCCGATGCGCACGTTGGTAGGCTTGCCTGTGCAGACGTCACAGAGGTGTCAACGGTGGTTAATAAAATCATCACCTATGAGGAAGAAACCTACAATCAAATCTGGTTCAAACGCCTCATCCTCGCAGGGGGAGACACCTTTCCCGTAAGTATGGGCGCTCCACCCTTTGTCTATGAAGGAGAGATCACGAACATCAAGGTGGGCCAGACCATGCCTGATTTTGAACAGACGTTCCTCTGGACCTCCAAAACAAACCTCCATCCAGCGAATTTCAACTGGGCGATCAATAAAGGCGCCGGGTTTGTCAGCTACTCAGGACACGGATTCGAACACGGGTGGGGAACCTTCCGACCCAACGCTATGTCAAAACTAAAGATTGTTTATTACACCCCCTACGTAAACGGATTGAAGAACGACAACAAACTTCCCATCATCTTCTTTGATGCGTGTCTAACCGCAAAACTTGACTTCAACATCACAGACCTTCAGAACTACTATGGAGGGCTTGGTACTCTCTTAGCCCGAATCCTCGGTTTGTCTTCAGATCCCTCTGATTTTTACCAATGTTTTTCCTGGAGTTTTCTTGCAAAAGAAGGTGGAGGTGCTATTGCGACTATTGGGTCGACACGGACCGCGTACACCTGGGTTGATTCCTCGGGAGTCTATGGTGGAGCCGGTTACTTAAACGTCCATTTTTTCGATTCATATGAAGATGGAATCACCGTTGGTCAGATGATGACCAGCTCGCAGAATGCCTATATCCAAAACGTAGGATTAGATTATTTCACACTTGAAGAGTTCATACTCCTAGGCGATCCAAGTCTGATGACTGGGGGCTACCAATAAACAGGGTATGCGAAACTGGTTTTCCTCTCTCGAAGGAGTCTCTGCAAGCCCTTCAGGCATGATGTAAATCGACCGAAGAAGGAACAGAAGAGAAAAGTATTTATTTTCCGAGTTTATTTGTTTTTGGGGGACACTGTAAACATTGGGGAGGCTGCTTTAGGTATCTGCTTTCCACTAAAGGCGTTTTCCTCCCATCCAATGCATCCCGTCCCCCACCTTTCAACGTTTTATGAGACAAGAACAAGGGATGTCGATAATAATGAATCTCTAGAGGATACTCTATACAAAAATAGATTAGAAAAAAACAAAAAGAAGAGGGTTGTGTGATGACAACCACTGCATTCTTAGTCGAATAACGCGCTGAGTCCAGCTGCTGCTTCGTCTTGAGTAACTTCTTCTTTCTTTTCTTCTTTCTTTTTCTCTTTCTTTTCAGCAGGTGCTGCG
>JAFNFT010000061.1:4983-44549 GCA_017885605.1 Methanobacteriota archaeon
GCAGTGAGAACTTTCTTTACATTCTCTTCGTTAATAGGTTGGCCTGCGGAATGCAGAAGCATCGCACTATATACATACTCCATAGCTTGTTCCTCCTACTATGTTGGGGTTTTTTCGCCCTCTTTACTAACAGGTTTCACCTGTGATGTAACAGACAGCATCGAGGTATGTGCCTTGGCAAGAAGCGACTTCATGGTATCCTTGGTGTAAATGTTTTGTTCCACCGCAAGAGTATGTGCGCTCCGATACGCCTTTGCTAACAGAGGACGAATCGTCTGGGCGTTCGCCCAACCCGTCTCCATCGCTAGGCCTAATGCAGTAAATGATGCTGTTCGTAACTGGCCCATGAACCGATCCATGTCAATATCAAGGACGTCAGATCGGTAAATATCGCCGTTTTCATAGACGGCGTTTAATTTCAATCCAAGTTCAATAGGGAAAATATCAAGACGAGAAAGCATTTGAGCAAGCTCTCGTGAAATCTTCTGCCCCGCCTCGACAACGACTTTATCGCTTTTAATGACGACTTTTCCTTCCGAGATAGCGGCTGGGATCCCTACCTTTTGAAGCTCCCCGACGATCGGACCAGGTTTGAAAGGAGTATCACCTGCAAGGACTTCGATATCATGGGCAGCAGTCTCGCCACCCTTTGCAGGGGCGTTCTTCCTCGTCGCCTTAATTTCTCTAAAAAGTGCAAACGGGTTCATATCAGTCGCTATGATTGCAGCTTGGCCATGCACCTCGTTTTTCAAGGCACTGATACCTTTTATCTGACTTTCAGCGTCATCTAACGCCTTTAAAATCAACGTGTTCTTCGATGCACGTATCTGAGCTTTCGCCCTGATACCGCCTCGCATCTGCTGAAGCTGTGGAGCTGGAATACCTCCAATATCAATGATACCGATGATTTTATGGTGAGTCATGAGAGAAGTGATCTCCGAGACCTCCCCGTGTTTCCATGATGCGACATGCGCCATAACGTAACACCTTTATACTATTCGCATTGGCGGCCCCATGCTTGTTTTCACGTACACTGAGCCGATATTTAATTTCCCGCGTTCGAGTTTTCCTTCAAGTCGTTTCAATATAGCGTCAATGTTCTCTGCGATTTGTTCCGTGTTCATCTCTTCGCGTCCAACCGTTGCATGGATGGTTTTTGTCGTCTTTGATCGAACCTTTACGGTCTTCCGCAGGTTCTTTGCAACACTGGCGATATCGATGGTTGGTGGTACTGGTTTTGGCATTTTCCCCCGAGGACCAAGAATAATACCGAGTGTTTTACCAATTGTTGGCATTAACGGTGCCTCGGCGATGAAAAAATCATACTCATCTGCGATCTTTTTGAACTTTTTCTTATCTTTTGCGAGTTCCTCGATTTCTTCAGGTTTAATTAACAAATCAACGTGATTTTTTGATTTCAAAGCAAGATCACCACTGGCAAAGAGAGCAAGTTTCGCCTCGGTCCCCCGACCATGAGGCAACATTACTTCGTCTTCGATACGGTTCTTCGCATCGTTCATGTCGATGTTCTTGAGGTTGATGACAACGTCTACCGATTGTTTGAACTTTCGCTCTAGTTTTTTGGACTCTTCAATTGCTTTTTTAACTGCTTCTACAGTTTTACTGTCTGCCATGATTCATCATCGACGCTCTAAGGTCTATTTGTTACTCCAGAGGGTAACGTAGTTCTCGGGAATAAGAATCTTATTTATAAAAGTTTGTGTCAGAGAGATTATCGTCAATCGGAGGTGATTCTTTCGAGAATTAACGTAAAGACATCCTCAGGGTCACGGATTTTCCGTAGCTCCTTTTTCCCGATAATCGGGGTTCCCTCCAGGTTCTTCTTATCGACCTCCTTATCGGTAAAGACCACCGCATGTTTCTTTGTGATCTTTGAAATACTGCTGATGAAATGAGCTTTTTCAGCGAGTTTCTTATTGTATTCCTGGACACATGTGAGGAGGATTTTTTCCTTTTCTTTGCTAAGAGCCTCAAAAGGACCACGATCCATGGGGATAACACGATAACCGATGTTTTGAAGTAACGTAAAGATCTCCGATTGTAATTCCTTTGTGTTTCCCTGGTCTTTTTTATAGAATGGTAACTGTTTAGTTTCCATGAGCAATGGTTTGAGCAGATCAATCGGCATGGTCACTGTTTGTTCAAACATCTCCTCAATACGGTCAGCGATATCGATTCGTGCGCTCATCCCATCTTCATACATCCGGACCATGCGACGTGAGACGCGTACATGATGTGCGAAACTGCCTAGTGAAATATTTTTTTCCTGACGCAACCGTCGTATTTTCTCCTGGTCAAGAGTCACGTATAACCCGCCGGGTGCTGCATAGGCTCGCACGGGGATTTCATCAAGTAAATAGTTTTGTAATGTCGACGTAGTCACTGTTTGAATACCGAACCTAAAATACACAACGTCATCCTCAAGATCATTCGTCCCGTTCTTTTCTCCAATGAGTAAGGGGGTCGCTTTGAGCAGATAGGCAAGCGCATGTAGCTCATTTGCAACATCTTCTGACAGTCCATCAATGTTTGACAGGACTTTGATGATAAGGAGGGTTTCGTCTCGTCGTGCCACTAGATCGAAACCTGGGAGACGCAATGCACAAGGGTCAGAAGCAGAAAAACCCGCGTTCCCTAAAAACTCTCTGATGTGAGTAAGCAGTTCTATTCTATCCATAGGTAATGAAGCTTAAAGTACGACCTCTCTAATAACGTTTTTGGTGAACAATCATCTGGATAGGCATCGACGACACCGACTCAGTGAAGGGTGGGTGCACCACGTATGTGGCTCGGACCATCATTCAGAAAATCATACAAAACTATGAGATCATCGGCTATCCACGGCTCGTCCGTTTGAACCCAAATGTCCCCTGGAAGACCCGGGGAAATGGAGCCCTGTGTATCCGTGTTGGAAAAGCCGGTGGGGACATCAGATGGAAAATAGGGGAAATCAATGGACAAGACGTCTTCTGCTCGCCATCCTCCATTGCTGAACTTGATCATAGCCAACAGAAACACCTTGCGATGATCGTGAAAGAAACCGTTGAAACACAAGCCCGAGTAGAGGACGAGAACACAAATCCAGGGTATGTTCTTCTCTCTGAAAGACCAAACGATGAATTGTACTGGAAGACAGTAACAACGATTGTTACCCTTGAGGAAGCCCAGAGTCTCTTACAACATCATCATGCGATATTTGAAGGATACAAAAACAGTCGAGGCTTGATTGGAGCAACCGCAGCGATTTGCTGGGAGCCCCAAGACAGGACCTTCGAACTGATCACCTATCGACCTCAACAACGATGGGGCTTGAAACGACATGTTGATGCACTCTCCGTTCAGCAGATGGATGCGGATTGTCCCAGCACCTTTGACAACTATGATGTGAAAAATCATCATAATCGTATCGTCCCGAACTCACCCTGTCCGATTCTGTATGGGATACGGGGCGATGATCCAGATTCTCTGATGACTGCATCAAGGAAGGTGAAATCTGAGCCGATCGATAGCTGGATGCTCTTTGAAACGAATCAGGGAACGGATGATCATCTCCAGCGAAAATCTATCGCACAAATCAAGCCTTTTGAATCGGTGATCGTCCAAGGAACGGTTATTGAAAATCCATTCACCATCCAAGGAGGTCACGTCCTCTTCAAGATTCAGGATAATACTGAGATGATACACTGTGCTGCGTATGAGCCAACAAAAGAATTCCGACAGAGTATACGAGGACTTTCGGCAGGAGACCTCGTGGAAGTCTATGGAGGTGCGCGTGAGTATCCTCTGACCATCAACCTTGAAAAAATATACGTCAGACAACTCATGCCTCTGACCGTTAAGACAGAAAATCCGGTGTGTCCAAGATGCGGGAAACACATGAAATCAAAAGGAACCAATCAAGGTTACAAATGCATAAAGTGCGGGACAACTAGTACACAGCCAAGCATCCAACAGAAACCAAGGTCAATAAAACCAGGTTTTTATGAAGTCCCGGTCTGCGCCCGACGACATCTCAGCAAACCACTGAAACGAATGAGGCAACAATCCACGGTTGCTGCTATCGGAACCTCAAATACTCCATGATGGAGATACCTTCCACTTGTTCCATATGACCATCGACGATAATCGTCCCAGTGCATTGAACATGGTACCGCCAGTAATTGATAAATCCTAACATCTCGGTATGGTCCACGCTGAGGACTTCCATATCAATGACAAGGAACACATGCTCGGTCATGGCCTCAATGTTGAAAAACCATGGGACGCGTCTGAAATGATCAAGGGAGATATTATCTGTTGAGAACCAGATGGTCTCCGATGGTATCTCGAGATATCCACCATCTTTTGTGTTCACGACCATGATCGGAAGCTGCGTCACCCGTGTCGTACGTATCTCAGCCCAAGTGACAGTGTAATTTGATGAACTACAGGTTCCCCAGAACCATCCAAAATGCAATGCGATCCGCGGGCTAATCCCCCAGTTATGGTCATGATACCCGGTTCCAGTCACATTCATTGTCGTATTATCGATGGTGACGGTCCCTGTCACATTTGCACGGGGGAGAACCACGACCCACCAGTCTCCTGTTTGCTGCTGCCGCTTCCAACCATCCGTACATCCGACAAAATGCAGTGAAACACCACCCCCGGGGACCTTTATGGTCACGTTATAGACGAAACAATCTTTCAAAGAATCATATGTACCGAGAATGACCTGGTTGCCTTCGATGAACACGGATGGAATCTCAGAGGATGCAGAAAAATCCCTGAGAAAATATTTGTCATAACTTTTAATGATGATAGATCCCTGCTGATACAGGGTGAGTCGCGTCGTGACAATCCCCTTAGCAAAAATATTAAGGACTTGCACACCAACTGTCAGGGAGTACCCGTTGTCGAGTTTCGCATCAAAATACCACCATTCAATGTAGGGAAGCATCCCTCGGCCATGAAACGCATCATCTCGTAATGTGATGTCCTCAATCGATGTAGTATGGTTGTCATGAGCGATGTAGGTACCACTGGCCGTTATGGTTGATAAGAATATGCAGAAGAGAATAACAATAAGGACGCTGGCCACTCGTCGCATAGGTATCATTGCTCCATTCACCTGTAGCATTTATATAGTTTCTCCAATATTTATAGATACTGTAGGGAAAATGGAACGTTGATGATGAAGGATTCAGCGTAATACTTTTTAAGGGATGATTGCTTCACTGTCTCGACTATCAGGATACGCGGGTGTAGTGTAGTCTGGTATCACTTAAGCTTGCCAAGCTTAAAACTCGGGTTCAAATCCCGGCGCCCGCACTCACCTTTTAAATTTTCTTAACTAATTCATTTACAATATAATATATAATGATAGGATAGCGAAGAAAATAATTTTTTAGATTTATTTAACTCTATAGACAAATAGCCTTGGCATCTCTTATTTCGAGAAATACAATCCCTTTAAAGAAACAGCATCTTAAATTGTTATTTTTGGGTTGTATCTTCAATTTATGATGATTCGTAGGAGGTTTTATTGATCGAAATCATATGTCGGAACCGCCATTATTTCTTCCTATGCATACCTCCAAATAAAGCTCTCAATCTTTTTGTAATCCATGTTACTTGCATAAATACCAGGATACAGAGATGCCTGTGCAAGCAGTAGTGCAAGTGCATATGCAGCGAGGTATCCGGAAGCGAATACTTTATTAAAAGAGGTACTATTCGTTTTTTAGTGGGTACGATGGGATGCTGGAACAAACAACGATAGACCGTTCTATCGAGATTAAACGATCGGTTGCGATACGGGCACTTCGAAGGAGCAACATTCGACGGAAAGTAACCGAATACCTCTGTTCGATCAGTCCGAATTGCAGTTATACTTCTGAGATTGCGTACAGCATTGGTGCTACGTCATCAAACGTTATCGGCGCCTTACGAGGCATTGAAACACGGTATCGCGAGGAAGAATCTCTTATCGGTCTGAACATGGTCGAAGAACGATCTGGCGGGAAGAACGTACGGCTCTATGAGGTGACTGATTTCGGTAAAGAAATCATTCAAACCATGAAAGCACGACGATAAAAAATCAGCAATATTTTTTTTTAATAGTCTTAGAGAAATTAGAAAGAAAAAATTATAAAAAACTAACAATAGGAAGGAAGAATAGAGGGGGGAAAAAGAGGGTATAAAAATCTAATATCTTCCTTTCCGTATTGTCGTTGGAAGGGATATCAATCATCTGTTTTAAGAGCATTTTTCGCAGATGAACATCTACCAGTATATGCACCTACGAGAGGTTAGATATCAGCAAGAACCGAGAAAATTTCTTGACGCAACTCCTTTATTCCTTCTCCAGTTGAACATGAGATCTTCCGATTCGCAGAACCAGTGTTTTTTATGTCAACCTTGTTTTCAACGATGATAAACGGGACATCATCGAATAACTTCTTGATATCCTCCAGCATTAATGTTTGTTCATTCATCTGGTACCCGCTGGTTCCTGAGGGATCAAAGAGAAACACAATAAGGTCAGCAAGATGACGCAACGCAGCGATCGCCTGCTTCTCAATATTATTCCGTTCTTCAAGAGGACGATCTAATAACCCGGGGGTATCAATAATTTGATACCGTTTTTTCTCATATCGAACTGTTTTTTCCATATGGCCGACATAAATCTGTTTTGTGGTAAACGGGTATTGGGCAATCTCTGGTTTTGCCGCTGAGAGTTGTCTGATGAGTGATGATTTCCCCACGTTAGGATACCCAGCGATGACAACAGTCGGAATATCCTCAATATCAGGGAACGTTCTCAAAATTTTTTGTGCACCTGAGAGAAATATGAGATTTTTATCTACTTGTTTGATAATCGATGATACACGACCGTAGATTTCCTTTTGCTTTTGTTTAAGGAACTCGACATTCCCTGATTTCGTTAAGGAACTACTTTGAGTTGAAGAGACCATCATGACTGTTTTCCGTGCCCAGTCAATCGCACCTAATGATTTCTTCAATTTATCCGTATCAATCTTAATATCTATAATCTCCTGATAGAACAAAGGGAGGTTGTCAATTGATGGAAAGTTTTTCACATACGACTCCAAACGTGAGGTAATATCATCAATGAAGACTTCGGTACGTGCGATGACGATTTTTTTTATCTCATAACGTTTATCGCGATCATGAATCTGGATTTTTTTCGTTCGACGAATCGACTGATCTAAGAGCTGTTTTGCATTCAGTATTGGTGGAATGTTTCTAAACATAAGTTTGAAAAGGTTTATGTGATACCTCTAAATTAAGCTGTTGGTACACCTATGGAAGAAGGGTTCATACTTGCAAATAAATTCAGACGAGTGATTTTTGATGAACTCGTCGCTGGAGAAAACGATATTAAACGTATTGCGAAAAAAAATCGTATGATACCACGAGTTGCACAACGCATTATCGATGAATTCGTTACTGGAGGCATCGTCGAAAAAAAAGGGGTTAGATACGTGTTTACAGATGAAGGGAAAAAACTTGTTGAAACGATTGGAAAATAAACAAGTGGGGAACAGAAAAAACCCATTGAAACCATATCTGATGCAGACCCTTAAGGAACTTGCGTTGCTAGGAGCGGTTCACAATAAAATTGAGTTATCCTCTCATGAGCTTGCCGAACAATTACACATGAGTCAACAGACCGGGTCACGGTACCTCCTTGAGCTGGATATGCAGCAAATGATTACAAGGGAACTAGGGGTAAAAAAGCAGCTGATCCAGATTACAAGCAAGGGGGCGGAGGCATTAGAAAATGAATATCTCTGCTATAAACAGATCTTTGATCTGACGAACAAAGTGGTGTTCAAAGGAAAGCTGGTTTCAGGGATGGGAGAGGGAAAATATTACACAGGGCATAAAGGTTATGCGAATCAATTTGAGAAACGACTCGGATTTGTCGCCTACCCGGGAACCTTGAATGTCGAGATCGAATATATCGAAAGGAATAAAATACGATTGCTCCGTAGCTACGGTGGCATCGAAATCGATGAGTTTCAAGCAGAGGACCGAACGTTTGGAGGCGTGGTCTGTTTCAAGGCCACGATCAATGGAAGGAAAGGAGCTATTGTGCTTCCGAAACGAAGCCATTATGCGACGGTTCTTGAATGTATCTCCCCCGATAATTTACGCGAAACGCTCGGGTTGCATGATGGCGATGCCGTCGAAGTGGTCGTCTCCCTTCGATAAAACAGATGAGGTGCTATGAAGAATCAGTTCGTTGCAGATACCTTGTACATGATTGCGGACCTCCTAGACCTAAAAGGAGACCTCTTCTTTAAGACCCGGGCGTACCGCATGGCTGCGCAAACGATTGAAGCTCTTGACGAGGACATCGAAAACAGAGTACGCCAAGGAACATTAGAATCAATTCCTGGTATTGGCGAAGCTCTTGCAAAGAAGATAACAGAGCTTGTCAAGACCGGAAAACTTGAGTATCTCGAACGGTTAAAAAAAGAAGTCCCCACCGGCCTTATTGATCTCTTAGGCATCCCTGGTCTTGGACCAAAGAAGGTTGCTGCCTTATACAAAAACCTGGGTATCACCAGTATCCAAGACCTCCGAACAGCAGCCAGCAACGGAAAACTCCGAACCATTGAGGGATTTGGCGAGATAACCGAACGAAACATCCTGCGTGGGATTCAACTACTAGAAAAAACAAGCGGCAGGGTCCTACTCAACGTCGCCTATGAGGATGGCAATCGATACCTGACGTATCTACAAAAATGCAAAAAGATCAGCAAAATAAACATCGCAGGAAGCCTACGTCGGATGAAAGAAACCATCGGGGACCTGGACATTCTTACTTCTTCAACAGACCCTGAGGCGGTCATGGACCATTTCGTCCAGTATCCGGAGGTCGCAGAAATCCTTGCAAAAGGAACAACCAAATCAAGTGTCCTTTTAAACGACGATCTCCAGGTGGACCTTCGTGTTGTGGAGGAAAAAAGCTATGGAGCCGCGTTTCAATATTTTACTGGCTCAAAGGAACATAACGTGACACTGCGTGGATTTGCAATAAAAAAAGGATTCAAGCTGAACGAATATGGGTTGTTTGATAAAAACACAGAAGAATATATCGCGGGAAAAACAGAAGATGAAATCTATAAAAAAATTGGTATGTCATACATTGAACCAGAACTACGGGAGAACCGTGGCGAGTTCGAAGCAGCGAAAAACAAAACATTACCGACTCTCGTCAAGTATGACGAGATCAACGGTGATTTCCACGTCCATTCCATCTGGAGCGATGGAAGCGACTCCATCGAAACCATCGCGGCTACCGCACACCAACGCGGATACGGATTCATCGGGATTACCGATCATTCACAATCCCTCAAAATCGCAAATGGACTCACCGAAGAACGAGTACAGAAAAAAATACTTGAGATAAAAAAAGTAAGCAAGAAATATCCTGATCTGCGGATCTTCTGTGGAACGGAGTGCGATATTAAAACAGATGGGACATTGGATTATAGCAAAAAAATATTACAACAGTTTGATTTCGTGTACATCGGGATTCACACCGCGTTCAAAATGGACAAAGAAACCATGACCAAACGAATCATCAGAGGAATGGACAACGAAGAGGTGAATTTCCTTGCTCATCCGACCGGCCGGCTCATCGGCAAACGGGACCCCTATGAAGTCGATATCGAACAAGTCATTGACACAGCCAGAGAAACCGATACCAGGCTTGAGATAAACTCGTTCCCTGACCGACTGGACCTCGATGACGTCCATGTAAAACAAGCGAAAGACCACAATGTACGCTTCGTCCTTGGCACCGATTCCCATAGCATCAATCATCTGGATTTCATGAGATTTGGGGTCGCAACNNAAGAGATTGAAAAAATAATTGGTACGTGAACCAATGAATAAAAACGATGCAAAAAAGCTGATACAAAAACTTCGTGATGACATCAACTACCATAACTATCAATATTATATTGAAAACAACCCGGTGATCTCTGACTACGAATACGACATGCTTCTAAAAAAACTCGAAGCCTTGGAGACACAGTATCCTGATCTCATCACCTCTGATTCCCCAACGCAACGAATCGGAGGAGAACCGCTGAAAGGATTCAAAACCGTGGAGCATAAAATACCGATGCTATCACTGGATAACGCCTATTCCTATGACGAGCTCAGAGAATTCGACGAACGGATTAAAAAAAACATCACAGATGTTCAATATATCTGCGAACCAAAGATCGACGGAGCCAGTATCGCCCTTATCTACGAAAACGGGGTCTTCATACGAGGAGCGACCCGAGGCGATGGGATAAAAGGCGATGATATCACCTCAAATCTCAGGACCATCCGGAGTATCCCCCTTAGATTGCAAGGATCAGACCTTCAAAATGCTGAGGTGCGCGGCGAAGTATACTTCCCGATTTCATCATTCAAAAAATTCAATAAAGAACAAGAGAAAAAAGGTGAACAGGTGTTCGCCAACCCACGGAACGCCGCAGCCGGATCACTACGACAACTGGACCCTCGCATCGTCGCATCACGACCGTTAGACACATTCCTGTACTATATCTCGTATTCTGAGAAAGATTTCAAGAGCCAAGAAAAAGCCTTAGAGACGTTACGAACAGCAGGATTTCGCGTCAACCCGTTGATAAAAAAAGCCTCCGACATAGAAGAAGCCATCTCCTACTGCAAGACCCTTGAGACAAAACGTGAGACGCTTGATTATGAAATCGACGGGGTTGTATTAAAGGTAAATTCGTTCGCGCAACAGAGGGAGTTAGGTTCGACCATTAAACACCCACGATGGGCGATCGCGTTTAAATTTACCGCAAAACAAGCAACCACCCGGCTCAAAGACATCGTAATACAGGTAGGACGCACAGGTACGTTAACTCCTGTCGCAATCCTCCAACCCGTCCAAGTCGGCGGAGTAACTGTCTCTCGAGCGACCTTACATAACTTCGATGAATTGAAACGCAAAGACATCCGGATCGGCGATATGGTGCTAGTGGAACGCAGCGGCGATGTGATCCCCCAGGTGGTAAAAAGCATCAGTGAAAAAAGAACAGGGGAGGAAAAAGCGCGCGCGATCCCACGAAAATGCCCGGTCTGCGAATCAGATGTGATAAGAACCCTTGATGAGGTTGCTGTCCGCTGTCCAAACAAGCAATGTCCAGCACGGCTGAAATGGCGCATCGAATATTTTGCATCACGAGATGCGATGGATATCGATCATCTCGGTGGACAAACCATTGATAAACTCATTGAAAAAGGCCTTGTCGACACCATCGCAGATTTATATTCTCTTACAGAAAAAGAGTTACTGACCCTGGAGGGATTTAAAGAAAAATCAGTAAGAAACCTTCTAGATTCAATTAAAAAAAGTAAACAACAAGGCTTAGCACGTCTCATTTATGGATTGGGAATCCGTCATGTGGGAAAGTATGCGTCCCAGCTCCTTGCAGTTCAATATCATTCTATTGACGAGCTAGCAAAAAAGACAGCAGAGGAGTTAACGCAGATCCATGGCCTGGGCGATAAAACAGCAGAGGCGATAGCTACCTTCTTTGCAACTGAGGAGAATATTGAATTGATTAACAAACTGAAGGATATCGGGATACGAACAAAGGAAACAAAAAAAGAAGGACGTTTAACAGGGAAAAAGTTTGTGTTCACCGGGACACTTCCCTCGATGTCCCGGCCTGACGCCTCAGACCTTGTCATGAAAAACGGTGGTATGGTTGCCTCCGCGATAGGAAAAGACATTGATTATGTGATCGTCGGTGCAGACCCTGGCTCAAAATACGAAAAAGCAAAAAAACTTGGATTGACCATCCTCGATGAAAACGAGTTTAAAAAAGTAGTTGGAGAATCGTAACTATGACCGAATGTAAGATTCAAAAAAACAAGATTGCGTGTAATTGTACTTACCCATGCAGCAGGAAAGGGGTCTGTTGTGAATGCCTCAGCTACCATAAGAACAGAGATGAGCTTCCCGCGTGTTTTTTCCCCGATACTATTGAACGGAGCTATGATCGAAGTCTTGAGAATTTTATTCAGATAAATGAGGGGAAGAAAAGATAAGATTAGCACGTATTTCTTGAAAAAACATCCTTATACTATGGTGTTGTATTTGTAGTCCATAACCCAGACGAAGAAGAACGGTAAAATCCCTTTTTTCAGATAGAAGAGAATTATTACAGAACGTAAGACTTATATCCAATGACATTATAACGGTGAGCGAGGAAGGTAAAATCTATGGCAATTGGGTTTGTCCTGATAAGTGCCGCTCCCGCACATGAACATGAGGTCTACAACAAACTTTCAAAGGTACCACAGATTATTGAGCTCCATCCATTATTCGGAGAATATGATCTCATCGCAAAAATAGAAGCAGATGACTTCGAAAGTCTTGGAGATATTGTGGTAAACAAAATAAGAACAATCGAAGGTGTAATCGATACGAAAACGTTAACGGGAACGAAATTTTAAGGAGTGAAAAAAATATGGAAGGATTAGTACAATATTTTCTAAGCATGATGACGCTGGTGTTTGCAATAGCAAGTGTAATCGCAGGAATTTTTACCGCTTATTTCGGCTCAGGCAAAAGCAGAGCAGTTGGAGCGATTTTAATCATTATCGGACTCATCGTCGGAGTCATCTTCCTCTGGGGCGCAAACCTTTTAGGCTTCATGGGGACTCCAATGGACCTGTTGAACTTTTCAGGGACGGTAGTAAATGGGATTATCGCGGTAATCGGTGCTGTTGTTGGAGCGCTGATAGCGTTAGGGATCTTCCTGCTTGCTATCATGAAAGCATAACTACAGCATCTCTAAAAAAAATCGATGTATCCTGAGATCATCGGTTAACTCAGGGTGAAACGATAACGCCAGGTAGTTGTTCTGCCTGGCCATGACTATTTTTTTTCCAGCAGTTGCGAGTATTTCGCTGCGCCCCCATGTTTTTGTAATACCTGGTGCACGGATAAACACAGCATGATAGGGCGTGGTAAATCCTTTAATTTGTAGTGATTGTTCGAATGATTCTTTTTGTCTGCCAAAAGCGTTGCGCTCAACCTGCATGTCTATTGCTTCTAAGAGTCGGACATCTGCTTTGGAATCAGTCAATTCTTTGGCAAGCAAGACACATCCAGCGCACGTGCCCATGAGCGCGATATCGTTGTGGCTCATACGTTCACGGATAACCTCATACATCCCTGAATTGACTAAAATACGAGAAATCGTGGTACTTTCCCCGCCAGGGATAATCAACGCATCGCATGTATCGATATCACGTGGTTGTCGTACCAATACAGCTTGGCCCTTCTTTTTTCCTTCTTGAAAAACGCGGTTCATGGATATAAGATGCTCGGAAACCGCTCCTTGAAAGGATAACACCCCGATCGTGACTATTACTACCAGCCTCGTTCCTGTAAAAGTTGTTCTTTTGGAATTGTACTAATTTCAATCCCAAGCATGGCATCGCCAAGGTTTTTGCTGACGTTAGCAATTGTTTCCGGATTGTCAAAATGTGCGACAGCCTCTACGATTGCCTTTGCTCGTTTTTCAGGGTTCTTTGATTTGAAGATACCTGATCCCACGAAGACACCATCGTTTCCTAGCTGCATCATGAGCGCTGCGTCTGCGGGGGTCGCAATTCCACCGGCAGCGAAATTGACGACGGGGAGTCGTTGTATTTTTTTAATTTCTTTTAAAATTTCATAGAGTTCCTTTTTAAGGATGCTATATGTTGATGAACCGAACACAACTGTCTTTTCATCAACGTTTTGATTGGTTAATGTTTTAAACGAAGTCACATAACTTTGACAATACTCCTCGGCTACCTTCTGTATTTTTGCTGTCGGCATCGTTTGTAGGGTGGTGATCATCCTTGTTACCATACGTTGATGTCGTACCGCTTCAATGATATTTCCGGTGCCTGCTTCTCCTTTGGTTCGTATCATTGCCGCACCTTCCCAGATGCGCCGAGTTGCTTCGCCTAAGTTTCGACAGCCACATACAAACGGGATGGTAAAGGCTCGTTTATCGATATGGTAAAAAGGATCTGCAGGGGTGAGCACTTCTGACTCATCGATCATATCAACACCAAGTGCCTCCAGTGCTTGTGCTTCGACAAAATGCCCTATTCGTGCTTTTGCCATGACCGGGATGCTGACCGTGTTCAGTATCTCCTTTATAATGGTCGGATCTGCCATTCGTGCGACACCACCATGGGCACGGATATCAGCGGGGACTCGTTCAAGAGCCATCACAGCAACCGCGCCACTTTTCTCTGCGATTTTTGCTTGTTCAGCTGTGGTGACATCCATGATGACACCGCCTTTTTGCATTTTTGAGAATCCTCTTTTTATCAGGTCGGTTCCGTGTCGCAATGTGGATATATCAATTTCTTTCATAGGTCCTACCCCGCTAAGGTGTTGAGGTCAAAGGGGATATCAAATACCCTTTATTAAGTGGTATGGTGGTAGATAAAACTATTGATGTGCGTCATTATTTGGTAGGAATAAATTTGTGAAAAAAAAAGGAAAAAAAGGGGGTAGGTTTAGGAGGTTTGTCTTACGATTTTTTTGTACTCCCCATTGGGGATTTTATTGTTGTGGTAATCATCGTACGCCGCGAGGTCGAAATGGCCATGGCCGCTGTTGGTAAAGACAATGATTTTCTTTTCGTTTTTCTTTTTGGAAATCCGGGCGAAATCTATTGCGGCACGGATCGCATGTGCTGACTCCGGGGCAGGTATCAATCCTTCGGTTCGCGTAAACAGCATGGCTGCCTCGAAGATTTCTTGCTGGGTGTACGCAAGGGCGTCCATGTATCCATCCTTTGTGAGTTTTGAGAGGAGGGGTGAATCTCCATGATACCGTAGTCCACCTGCATGGATCGCGGAGGGGATAAAATCATGGCCGAGGGTGTACATTTTTAAGAGGGGGGTGAGACCAGCAGTATCTCCATAGTCGTATCGGAATTCTCCTCTGGTGAGGGTGGGGCAGGCGAGCGGTTCGACAGACACGACTTTCAGATCTGGGTTTTTGCCTCGGATTTTATCTTGTACGAAGGGAAATGCGGTTCCTCCAAAATTGCTCCCACCACCGACACATCCACAGAGGATATCTGGATATTTTTCTAAAATCTCAAATTGTTTTTTTAGTTCCAATCCTATGACTGTTTGATGTAAGACGACGTGATTGAGGACAGAACCAAGCGCGTAGTTTGTATTGTCATGGGTTGCTGCATCCTCGACTGCTTCGCTAATGGAGATGCCAAGGCTTCCGGTGGTGTGAGGATCTTTTTTTAGGATTTCTCTCCCAGCGTTGGTGAGCGTCGTCGGGCTTGGGAAGACTTCAGCGCCCCAGGTCTGCATCAGGATTCTTCGATATGGTTTTTGTTCGTAACTGCATTTGACCATGTAGATTCGACAGCTGATGCCGAAGAGTTGAGTACTAAATGCAAGTGCGGATCCCCATTGTCCGGCTCCGGTTTCGGTGACGAGTCGTTCGATGCCTTCTTTTTTGTTGTAGTAGGCTTGTGCGACCGCGGAGTTTGGTTTATGGCTGCCTGATGGGCTGCCGCCCTCCCATTTGTAATAGATTTCTGCGGGTGTGTTGAGTGCTTTTTCCAATCGTCTTGCTCGATAGAGCGGAGAGGGTCTCCAGATGCGGTAGATCTCTCGTACTTCGGAGGGTATCGTGATATAGCGGTCTGTGCTGGCTTCTTGTCTGATGAGTTCCATGGGGAAGATTGTTTTGAGGTCATCTGGTGTGATGGGTTGTTTGGTTTGTGGGTGGAGTGGGGGGTCAAGGGGTGTTTTGAGATCAGCTTGGATATTGTACCATTGTTTTGGTATGTCATTTTCGTCAAGAGTGATTTTTGTTCGTTTCATGACTATGATTATTGGGGAGACGTCTATATTAATTTTTCTAAAATTGTACTGTAATGTATAATTTTATACATCATAGGATGAAAAAAGTGAAAACAAAGGGTATTTATACTGAAGTAACGTACAATTTTGTACTATGTGGAAACAAATTGAACACTACTTCAACGCCTATCCTCAGCGAAAAAAAATCGCACAAAAAATGATGGAGTACGGAATACAAATCCACAACAACACATTCCGTTGCGGCCAAATCGAACTCGCGGACTCAAAAATCGCTAGAGCATTCCAAGTCGATAGACGAGCGGTCACCGCGACCAGAGACGTCATCACACAAGAACCTGAGCTTCTCAAAATATTTTCAAACCTCACACCAACCTGCCATCTGAAAGACGTCGCACCACACATGAAATGGGGCGTCATCGAAATCATCCCCGTCGACCCTAGCATGCCAGGGATCCTAGCGGAAGTCGCAACCATCATAGCGACCAACAACATCAGCATCAGACAAGCCATCGTCGACGACTTTGAATTCACAGAAGAACCACGGGTCTTCATCATCACAGAAAAACAAATACCAGGGACACTTCTCACGACAATCAAAAACGCCAAAGGAGTAAAAGCAGTACTTATCTACTAAAAAAAAAAAAAGGAAAAAAATATTTTTTTATTTATGCGATCGTGACATCCTTACAAAGATAAACATCCTGAATCGCATGAAGAAGCTTCACTCCATCCTCAAACGGCTTCTGGAACGCTTTTCTCCCAGAAATCAGACCAATGCCACCCGCACGTTTGTTGATGACCGTGGTTCGTACCGCCTGACCAAAATCATCTTTCCCGGATGCTCCACCAGAGTTGATCAACCCAACACGTCCCATGTAACAATGAGCGACCTGATACCGGGTTAAATCAATCGGATGATCAGAAGAAAGCTCAGTATACGCCTTCTCATCCATCTTCCCATATTTCACCCCACCACGATTCAACGCCAGATACCCACCAGTCACATCAGGGAGTTTCTGCTTAATAAAATCAGCTTCAATGGTCACCCCGAGATGATTCGCCTGACCCGTAAGATCAGCAGCAGCATGATAATCCTTCCCATCCACCTTAAACGCAGAATTCCGCAGATAACACCACAGGATCGTCGCCATCCCTAACTCATGGGCATACTGAAACGCCTGACTGACCTCCTGGATTTGACGCGTTGATTCATCAGAACCAAAATAGATAGTACAACCAACCGCAGCAGCACCCATCTCCCAAGCTTGATCAACACCAGCAAACATGATCTGATCATACTTATTCGGATAGGTGAGCAACTCGTTATGATTGAGCTTGACAATGAAGGGAATCTTATGAGCATATCGACGGGAAACAGCACCCAGGACACCAAGGGTTGACGCCACCGCATTACATCCCCCTTGAATCGCAAGTTTCACGATATTTTCCGGGTCAAAATACAATGGATTCGGAGCAAAGGATGCGGCAGCGGAATGCTCAATGCCCTGGTCCACCGGCAAGATTGATACATATCCTGTTCCACCTAACCTGCCATGAGAAAACAAGGATTGTAAGTTACGAAGCACCGGAGTCGACCGGTCGGTATCAAGAAAAACATGATCAAGAAAATCTGGTCCAGGAAGATGCAACGATTCTTTTTTAATTTTCATACAGGTATGTTTAAGCAGATAGTCGGCATCAGCGCCTAAATACCCTCGAATCGAATCAATATTTCCTCTCATATTTACTCCAACTTCCTCATATTGTGACACGAGCGGTTCACCTCACAATAAAGATGAGAATATCGTATAGCACATAAAACTTTCTGCGGAGAAAAAATAAAAAAAAAGAATGAACGATTACGAGATAAGAAGGCTTCCCTCTTCGTACCGTTTACTGAGTTTCTGCAACATATCCTTCGTCATATCAGCAAGCTTGTACTTCGGTTTCCAGCCCCATTCCTTCCGCGCTGAACTATCATCAATCGAGCGAGGCCAAGAATCAGCGATCGCTTGTCGGAAATCTGGTTTATACTCGCAGGTAAACTCAGGGATATGCTGCGTAATCTCATGAACAAGCTCCTCGGCAGAAAAGCTCATGGAAGCAAAATTGAAATCACAGTGGTGCTTCAATTTGGTCACATCAGCATCCATCAGATCAAGGGTTCCCTTTAAACAATCAGGCATATACATCATAGGAAGCATCGTGTCTGCTCGTAAGAAACAGGTGTATTTCTTCTGCTTGATCGCTTCATAGAAGATTTCTACTGCATAATCTGTGGTTCCCCCGCCAGGGAGCGTCTCACTACTGATGATACCAGGATATCGAATCCCCCGGGCATCGAGATTGAACCGTTTCACGTAATAATCACAAAGCAGCTCTCCAGCGACCTTTGTTACCCCATACATTGTTTTTGGCCGCAGGATTGTCTCCTGAGGTGTGTTATCTCGAGGTGTTTCAGGACCAAAAACAGCAATGGAGCTAGGGACAAACACTCGAACCATACTATGTTCCCGTGCGACCTCCAAACAATTATACAACCCATTAATATTGACATCCCAACAGAGAAGAGGTTTTTCTTCCCCAACCGCGGAGAGAATCGCAGCCATGTTATAGATGGTGTCGATATCATAGTCTTTTACGACTTTCTCGATTGTTTCTCTTTTACAGATATCGATGTACTCGAAAGGACCAGAGTTGAGAAGTGTTTCACTTGGTTTGGTTTTTCGCCCGGTTGCAAGCACGTTGTCGTTACCAAATTTTTTCCGAAGCATCGTCGTAAGTTCTGAACCGATCTGTCCGACGGCGCCAGTNNACCAAAATTTTTTTCATACGTTTTTGTACCATACTCGCGTGACCCCCAAAGTATTTTCTTTCACTGGAATCATTATTTCCTATAGATACTTTACTGTTCCCCAGTGTACTCAGAATCAGTTGTGATGCCCTCTAATTGCTTTGGGGGTCCAGGACGAATAATATATCCTTTTCGTTTTTTTCTCCAATTCGCCCATCGCGCGAGTACTAAAGGTAAAACCAAGATGGAAGTAATAAACGCGTAAATAAGCGTAAGAGCTGTGATAATACCAAATTGCTGCATGGGAGGAATAGGAGCAAATGCAAGGACACCAAAACCAAACATAGAAGAGAAAGCAGCAATCATAACAGCACTCCCTGTCCTTGAAATCGTCTCGGTGACTGCTTTTGTAACGTCCCCAGTTTGATCAGCAACAAAGCGAAATCGTTCAATGATATAACAAGCATAGTCAATGCCAACCCCAATGGTAATGCAGGTGACCATGATCGTTAAAATGTTTAACGTATACCCAATAAAATACATACTTCCCAGGACCCAAATAATAGAAACGGTGACCGGAATCATCGCAATCAACCCAAGGAGAGGATTGCGATAAATCAGAGAAAGCATAATCGCTGCAAGCACGAAACAAATCCCCGTTGACAGAATCTGACTTTCAGTCATGTTTTTCAGAATCGATAGAGTAATCAGCAGATTACCTGTGATAATGGATGTCGTTTCACCATAATCTGCAAGATCATCACTTAATTCGTTATTCAGTTGTTCAAACTGTTGTGTCATATCCTCGTTATTCGATCCAAGATCGACATAGACACGAAGAATAGTGGCGGTATACTCGTTTCCATCCTTATAGAGCAGCCCAGATACTTGCATCCCATATTCAGCACTCGCGTATAAGTAATTATATAGCTGTTGAACATCATCATCGGTTTTCGGTAAGCCTGTTGCTTCATCGATATTAAATAATTGTACAAGTGAATGGTTATTTGCTACTGCCTGTTGAATGATGGAAAAAATGCTTTCTGTTTTCGTACTCCCATCAGGTCTCCGAGCAACATAAAGGTCGTCATTCATTTTTTCATGGGAGGATTGAAGACCTTGTAACGTTTGAATGGTCGCTACGTTTCCTTCGATAAGTATGTACTCTTGATCTTGACTTGAAAAGGGGAAGTCCTCACCGATCTGAGTAAAGAGTTGGATCGCGGGATTATCCTGTGGGATAAATTGAGTCATGCTAAATCCAGATTTCAATTGGGTAAACCCGGTTCCCATTACCAAACATATGAGTATGGTGACCAGGAACACTTTTTTCTGATGGCGAAGGAGTATTTGCGCAACTCGGCTCATGACTGTGGTCATCGCAAAGGTTTGTTCCTTGGATGCTACACTAACAGTCGGCTTTCTTCGATCGATAATGTAACGCAAAGCAACTAGCAATGTCATAGTAATTATGAAGGTATAGCTAATACCTAACGCGAGGAAAATACCGAAGTCTCGTATTGGAGGAAGTGTTGCACTGAGAAAGGAAAGAAACGCGACAAATGTGGTAAACCATGCTAAGAAAATCGGAAGACCAACTTCTTTTACGGAAAGACGGATTGCCGCTGCGGGGGTTCGTCCTTTTTTTATTTCTGTTCGATAGTTAAAAAGAAGGTTGACGGAGTACTCGACCCCTAAACCGATATTCAGAGGGAGAAGAGCAACTGCGATGATGTTAAATGAGATTCCGAGCAGAGCCATCGTTCCAAATAGCCACACACAAGAAAAAGCGAACACGAGAATAGGGAGAAGGAAATAGGATGGTTTCCTAAAAGCGATAAACAAGATACAGAGGATGATGATAAAAATAGCTGGCCCGATGATCGTCATCGAATCCATTGCAACATTGGTTATCTCAGTGCTTACAATGCCTTCTCCAGTTGCTTGAATAGAAATACTCGTGTACTGTCCATCTACAGTATTGATTTTATCCAGGATATTGGTATTGATCTTAGAGAGTTCATCCAAATCACCACTCTGCAGATTCAGTTGAACAATACAAAGACTCGCATGAGCTGTTTTCGTCTGAGTATATTCAGTGGATATGAACGATAAAGCATTCACCCGCAGATCACTAAATAACTGTGGTATCAGGGGAAATATTGTTGTTGAAACACCATTATCCGGTGCTCGATCAGTCTGAGTCCAGAGTGGTTGAATGCTTGCTAATGAGAACGTCGACGGAAAGAACTCTGAACTCGTCATATTCTCTGAAAGACCTGAGAATTCATCGAGATCGATATCGTATCTCTGAAGCATCCGTGAGACAAGGGAACCTAGAACTGGTCTGGATTGGAGACGCTGGAGACGATTAAATAAATAACTCGTGTTTATTACAATACGTCCACCAGGTCGATGCAGTAGTGGAGTCTGATAATATCGAACCCCAGCAGAGAAATTCGTCAATTTCGTGGGGAGTTCAAATGATCCATACTGAAGAGCGATACCATACCCGCTTAGTTCTTTTCGTGAGACAACGACATTAATTCGATTTGTCGTTGGATTAAAGGTCACATTTCCTGTCTGAAGTTGAAGAGGAAAAAACATCTCAAGTCCAGGAGGTCGAAGCCAGAGGTACGCTGTTTTTTTATAGGACGTGAGTTCATGATTTCTGATTTTTTGTATGAACTGTTGGATGTTCCCCAGCAGTCCATTTCCGATTTCCCAGCGTGAAACAGTTGGCTCAATGCGTGCGGCAATCTGATATCTCATATCATATCCAGGAGGGAGTAACGAGTTTTCAAAATCAAGATACCATTCCATGGTGCTGACTTTTGAAAACGGTGGCTTTAGGCTTGAAGAAAAATCTGAAAGGGAGTAGACTTCGAAGGAAAAGGTTAGTGTTGTATTGTCTTTGATAATGTAGCAGTTTTTGATATCAGCACTATCCACTGCCTTTCTGCTTGATCGCAGGAATGATCGCTGGTAATCAATAGGCTCATTCGGGTCATCGGTTTGAAAGATGGTCATTTCTCTGGATGCTGGTTCGTTGAGAAGATCATCAATTGCAGTCTTCAGTTGTTCATCGCTACAGTTCTCAACAGTCTTATTGAATTCCATCTGGCACACAGGGTCGAGAAATGTGATGATGGATATCGTACTATTGACTTCGGGCATCTTACCTAGTTCTTTTTGAAGAGCGTATTGATCTCGGAGTGCTTGAACGCTGATTACGCTATCAGCTTGTTCCTTTTGTATGTAAAGAATGATTGTTTGTGCGCTCATACCGAAGTAGTCAGAGATACGGTTGTTGGCTCGTACTTCTTCACTGTCTGGGGCGAAATCCTCAAAATTTGTTTTAAAAGTCAATGTAGGAATAAAGAGGGAAAAAACTATGGTTATTAGGAGGATGATACCGACCACGAGCCATGGTCTTTTTTCAATGGTTCTTCCAAGTTGGTCTAATATGTCCATAGATCTTCCTTTTTGCTTTGAAAATATTTGTTGCTCTTTGAAATTTGTAGTCACATCTAATTCTTATTTATATATGTAATTAAATTATTTAGTTAATATATTAATATTGCTATTGACTGAAATCGGTATACAATTTTCATGGTTTTAATCAAAAAAATAGTCTTATTTTACAGAGTAAAAAGAAAATATATTCTCGAACATTAAATCCGTGTAGTCAATCCTGCATCTTTGACAAGAGCAGGAATAATCTCTTCCCAGAACAGAGCAGTGATATGGATACCATGGATCCCTTTAATATCTTTTAATTCACGAATGGTTTGCAGGGCAATTCGATATCCTTCCTTTGCAGGATCAGAAGCATTTTTTATCTGTTCATACATCATGTCTGGAACATCGGTCCCGGGAACATGAAATTTCATCCGCTCAGCCATTTTGACAGATTTCAGGGGAGTGACACCAGCAAGAATATGAACCTTTTTATCAAGACCTTGCGACCGAACATCATCCATCCATCGTGAGAACTTCTCAATATTATAGACGCTCTGCGTCTGAATAAATTCTGCTCCTGCATCAATCTTTTTCCGTAAACGATCAACCTGAAATTCAAATGGATCTGCATATGGGTTTGCTGCCGCACCAAGAAACACACAGGGTCGTTTCCCCAGCAAAGAGTCACCGCTTTGAAAGATTCCTGCATCTCGCATATTTTTTATGATTTGAAGAAGCTGAATCGAATCAATGTCAAAAACACCTTTTGCGGCAGGATGATTCCCGAACGACTGATGATCTCCGGTAAGACAGAGAATGTTTCGAACACCAAGCGCTGTCGCGCCAAGCACGTCGCTTTGCAGACCGATACGATTTCTATCACGACACGTCATCTGCATGATAGGTTCCATATCCATCTGAAGAAGAATCAATGATCCCGCAAGACTTGACATCCGCACAACAGCGGTTTGGTTATCAGTAATGTTAAAAGCATCACCATAGCCTTCCAAAAGGATCGCTTTATCACGAATCTTACTAGCATCAGAACCTTTTGGCGGTCCAATTTCTGTAGTGATGACAAACCGTCCTTCAGAAAGACTCTTCTCAAGATTGCTCCGATAATTCACGTCAGATCCTCCTTTTCATCTCACCAGCCATGGACCAATCCTTTGGCTTCTGAATTACTGATAACGCCTGTAACGCTCCTCGTTTTTTCAATCCTTGATAGATATGATCCCAGACACATTCAACTTGCAGGCTAATCTCACATTTTCCCTGAACAGAACCACCGCAAGGACCGTTTAACATCGATTTCGGACATTGTGAGACCGGGCAGAGCCCTCCATAGATATCCAAGAGGCATTCACCGCACATGACGCACCGTTTGTTAAATTCAGTGACATGGGAAATTTCTCCTAAAAACAATGTGTCAGTCCCAGCGATAATTTCCTTTTCAGGGACAAGCTCAGCAAGGGTTTGTGCACCATTGCCACATGCAAGGACAAGCACCTTTGTTGATTTATTCAATTCCTCTGCATGGTCTTTCAGCATCCGCTTGTCGTTCAGTTGGTGGCACGCAGGTTCAAGTATTACCCAACCGGATACTTGGATCTGCTGTGTTTCAAGTGCTTCTTTTAATGCCAAAACTTCATCTTTACCGCCTGTGCGACAGATTGTTGCACACTGATTGCATCCAACGAGAAACACTGGTTTAGAATCGATGCAGCGAAGAAGTTCGTTAAAATTTTTTTGCTTTGTAATAATCATTAAACTTCAAAATAGACAAACAGGTTAATAAGAATATGTTTTCTAATTTTTTTTAGAAGAAGTAATCGACGTATAAAAACCAAAGAAAAAATCATAATAACTTTATTAAGACCAAATAGGTTTACATAAAATTGAGTAATCCATGGAGAAAACTATCGTTCAATTTATCTTGGATAATATCTTTTTATTTCTCCCATTGGGCATCACAGGTATCGTCGTAACCATTATTCTTTTTTTTCTACCGAAACAAGAAGCTACTCCTAAATACGAAGACGTGAAAACTGATTTTATTACAATTTTTAAAATTCGATTAAACATCTATGTTCTAGTGTACCTATTTATTTGGATAATAATGGTCATCATTGGAGTATTATCAAACTTTTTTATTCCTACACTCATCGGTGGAATCATAGCAGCCGTTCCTCTGGTTTTACTCATAATCCTTGAACATAGAACGAACAATTCAAAGGTGTCATGAAAACATGGGTTTTATTGAGATTAACCTAAATTTTGGAGAAAATACATCACTTCTCGCCCCTTTTATTGCCATGATTTCAATTGTATGGGTATTTCTTGTCTATTACTCCTATAAAAAATATGGAACGAAAAAGACAATAATGTATTTTTTACCGATCATCATAGCGACTCTCCTCATTGAATCAGCAGGGGTAGCAGGTGGGAGGTACTATTACCCAGGATACATTATCTATCTATCTGTCGTTGGCGGTGCAGTTCCGTTAATCATTATATTAGCATGGAGCGTCAATCTTTTTTTATTCATGTATATGGGCAAATATTTCATTTCAAAGGTCTATCAAAAACAGAATTACATACAGATTATTTTGATATCATTAGCAGCAGGAGTATTTGGTGTCTGCCTCGATTTACTGGAGGACCCAATCGCTCATTATAACAATTGGTGGATATGGGAGACATCTCTGAATGGCATTAAATTTTTTAATGTGCCAATTCTCAATTTCATTGGTTGGTTTGTCCTAATCTTTTTTATGTCAGTGGCGACATTGCTTATCGAACGATCACGATTTTCAGAGAACAGGAAGGTTCTTCTTTCAATCTCTTCGCTTGCGATTACTGGTTCTGCCATCTTCATCTTCCATGCACTCATCGTAAGACTTTTTGAGTTTGTTGGTCTTTCTTAAAAAAACGTATTTCTTTTTTACAACGAGGAAACCATTAAAGTAATAAAGGAAATCCCTATTATTGGGAGACATGGGTTTAGGCACATTAACAATCGCCTGGATACGAATGATTCGTCCTCCGATATTATTTCTCTGTTGTTTTGGGGCAGTTGTGAGCGCTTTAAACTGTGCCTTGTTCATGGGTGTGTCATTATCTTATTATCAGATCCTTCTGTTGATATTGACTCCTGCGTTTCTTTCAGCAGGTACAATGTTTCATAACGATATCACCGATTTAGAATCAGATAAAATCAACCGACCAAAAAAACCTGTCCCTTCGGGAATCCTCAGAGAAAAAACAGTCTATTATACCGGATTAACATTGATGATTAGCTCAATTTTTCTCGGGACCTTTGTCGATTATATGGACACGGGTACTCTTAACTGGCAGTGTGGTCTTTTCACCTTTATTTTAGTACTTGTTGGTTTATATTATAATTACTACGGAAAACACCATGGTCTTGTTGGACATATGGCGGTCGCGGTTGGTGTTGGAGCGATACCCTACTGGGGAGGCATAGCGATGTTTCCCAATCAACCCCTGCTGATGTTACCACTCGCGATAGCAATCTTCTTCCAAGAGACCGGCAGAGAGATAATGGTGTGCGCAGGGGACTATGTCGGTGATCTCAAGGCAGGTTTTAAGACAACACCAATCCGCCAAGGACGAAAACGATCTATGCAAATCGCTTTGTTTTTTTATCTGCTGTTTATTCCTATCTTTCCCTTATCTGCGTGGGATTGGGCAGGCATACACATGCCTCAAGTCTTTGGTGCCGTCTACCTTATCGGCGGGGGTATTTTAGCTGTATCTCTCTTAATCACCTGGGCATTGACCTATAACGTTGTCATAAAAACGGATGACGAAAAAAGGATATGGAAATCATTTGAGCGGAACGAAAGAATCGGGACAAGGGTCATGATTATTGTCTTCCAAATTTTTATTTTCCTAGAGATATTTTACTAATCAGAAGGCATATAAATTAGAAAAGCTCAAATATATTCACACTTTAACACACTTCCATGAGTAAGGTTGCTGCGTACGCGAAACTTCTCCGCGTCCCTGGTATAGGTGCCCTTGGAATTATCCCTGTCATCGCTGCAGTAACCATGGGAATTTATGATATCTATCCTCTTTCTCTGATCTTTATCATTGGAGCTTTTGCAAGTATCTTTGGGTTTCTTATCAACGACTATGTGGATATTGAATTAGACGGGTTTGTTGATGAGCTACGAAAAAAACCTTTAGTGAGCGGAGAGGTATCAAAAAAGAATGCATTGATCATCGCATTTTATCTTGCGTTTATAACATTCTTTTTTATCGCGTTATTATGGTACAATCAAACGATTGATTATTATAAATTCATTGCATTAATCTGTATTATCCTGGCTGGAATACTTGGAACATTCTATGATGTGTACGGGAAACAGGTCGTGGGTTCTGATTTTTTTGTCGCTATTTCGGTCTCCTTGATATTCTTATTTGGGGCGTTATCGTTTGGTCAACCAACGGTGATTATTTGGATTATTTTTATTCTGACGTTTGAAAACATCCTGTATATGAATGTCGTACAGAATGGGATTAAAGACGCAGATCACGATTTTAAACTGGGAGTCAAAAACATTGCCTTGAGTCTTGGTGTTACGGTACAAGAAAGCCGTATCGTTATCCCTCGTAGTTTTCAAGCATTCGGTTTTGGACTTCGCCTCTTTTCCGCAGTGCTGTTTTTTGTTCCTTTTTTTGTTTTCGGATATGATTATTACCTTTGGCAAATTGTTCTGCTTGTAGTGCTCATCGTCATTTATTTATTTTTAGACGCGAAGTTGCTCTCTTTAAAAACGTTTGACCGTAGTCAGATTCGTAAGCTTATCGGAATTCAATCGTTTTTACGATACTCCCTAGTTCCAGTCATGCTCTTTTCAATCATTGGGATTCTTCCTTCTTTTCTTTTAATACTAATCCCAATTGTATGGTATATCTTATTTACACCGTTCCTTGGAGAGAAATTATTCAAACCAAGAATGTAAATAAATGAAAAAGGAACTTCATGAATTGGGGAACCTATGAAATATGATGTAACGATCGTGGGAGCAGGCCCTGCAGGTTCGACAACCGCGAAATTTCTTTCAGAAAAAGGTTTTAAAACTCTATTAATTGATAAAGAAAAATTTCCTCGTGATAAACCTTGTGGAGGGGGGTTACCATTACGAGTTCTACAGAGATTCCCCTATGTTGTCAATGATAAAATTATCGAATCATATTCGTCAAGTGGGACGATCTTTTCCCCCTCGTTACAACATAAGATTGAAATTTACAAAAATACACCAATAATAGCTATGACTCTGAGAAAAAAATTCGATTTTGAACTGGTTAAATTCGCGACCGATGCCGGCACTGTTTTCCAAGATGGAACCTTAGTATCTGCTGTTAAAATATCCAATGATACTGCACAGGTCACGTTAGATCATGAAAACGTGATCGATTCAGAATTAATAGTGGGCGCCGATGGAGTAAACAGTACAATTGCCAGAACCCAAGGACTACGATCAAGGGGAACAGAAAAAGGGATTTGTATTCTCCAAGAATTTGAGGTTGATGAAAAGATTATGGATGATTATTTTAAAAAATCTCGACATGTTTATGTTCATTCGAGGTTCAAGACAGCCCAAGGGTACGGATGGATGTTTCCTAAAAAACAACATCTCAACATTGGATTTGGAATCATACAAGTGGATAAGACCCAGAAGCAGAAACTCAATCTTCTTAAATGTTATCAAGAGTATATTGCTTTATTGAAAGAAGAAGATCTTATCCCACGAGACCTAAAAGAAGTACCAGTAAAAGGTGGGGCGTTACTGACTCATCCGTTAGAAAAAACCTATGGGGACAGGCTCCTTCTCGTTGGGGATGCAGCTGGATTTATCAATCCCTTATCAGGTGAAGGAATTTATTACGCGATGGTATCAGGGCAAATCGCTGCAGAGGTCATAGCAGAAGCATTGGAGAAAAAACAGACGTCACAGGAGTTTCTATCAAAGTATCAAACGCGCTGGCAAAAAGATTTTGGAAAAGATATCGATCTGATATCAAAGGTGGTGAAACGAGGAAGTATGGAATATGCAGAAACGGTGTTTAAAATAGCCTGCAAAGATCCTGTCCTGACAGACCTGATGATGGGAGTTATTACCGGACAACTGAGTGTGCAACAATACAAATGGAAGATAGTACGAAGGTTTTTTTATAGCTCATTGAAAAACCGGTTGCATCTGCTAAAATAAACGAAAAAGGGGTTATCGAAGATGAATCAAAAAAAAGTGTGCATTATTGGTGCTGGTATCGGTGGTTTAACTGCTGGTGCCCTTCTTCTAAAAAAAGGATATTCCGTTGATATTTTTGAAAAGGAACCCACGGTTGGTGGAAGAGCTCTGTCCTTAGAAATGTCTTCCCAGACCATTGATTCCTACAAACAGACATTGGCCAAGTTCAATACTGCTATCGTTTTTTCAGAACCCTCACTGGAGGATATCTTTAAAAATAAGATGTTTGACGGCTACATTCTTGATTTAGGATTCCATATGATCGGAAGCGGAATCGTCGACAAACTCAGACAAATACTCTTGGAGTATTTTGAGAATATCACAATTTATAAATCCAGGTTATATGAACAGAAAAACGATCACTTCGGTTTTTTTGTGACCACTGCCGACAAAATAGCGATGTTGCCCAATATCTCAAGACTTCTTCTATCCGGTGAAAAAACAATGAAAGAGCTCGATACCGTTTCTATAACGGAGACGATAAAAAAATATGGAAAAGGGAAAATGAAGGCAGTGCTAGAGGTAAATCCGCGTTTAATTAGCACGATTAATAATCTTGATTTGATATCGACAGGTGAAGTGTTCAGAACCCAAAAGGATATGAGACTAGGGGGCGTAAATTACCCAAAGAATGGTCTTCTCAAAATATCCCAAACTATGGCGGAGTATATCGAAAAAAACGGTGGAAAAATCCATCTGAATGCTCCGGTATCGAAAATTATCATCAATGACAAGAAAGCAGAAGGAGTTATTTGTGGCGGCAAAGACTATGTGTTTGATATCGTACTCTCAAATATTTTGGTCCAAAACCTTTTTAGCATTGCTGATGAACATCAGTTTCCCAAGGATTACGTCAGTACAATGAAGGCTCTTGAGGGGACCGGAAGTCTTTGTGCGTATTATTCTCTCAAACAGATTGACCCACGATTATTGGGAAAAACATTTATTTTCATTGAACGGAACATTGGTGTTGATGGAAACGACGCTGTCGGCATGATCGATTTTATATCTGCGAAACCAGAAACAGGGTTATCACCCCCGTCCCATTACCTTGTTCAATCGTATATTATTTGCACGCCAAAAGAAGCAAGAGATAAGAAAATACTCAACAAACTGAAAGGGGCGTTAGATAAAAACTTAGAACGGATAATTCCTCAGTATCATTCACAATTACATTGGGCGATATACCCATCAATCTGGCATCTGGACGGTGTCGCAAAAACCCTCATGAACACAAAGCCAGACATACAGACTCCCGTCGAAAACCTCTATATCATCGGCGATTGTGTGAAAGCACCGGGTATCGGAATTAATTGTGCAATAAATTCAGCTCGAATCATCCAAGAAATGCTTAGTAAATCTGTTTAACTTCATACTATTTTTAACGGTGTTGAATCTCTAAAAAGATATGTTGGTCTCGCAGAGTAATTAATATAATCTCCATCTGTATTCACAACAACGAATTACCGATATTCCTGGTGCCAGAATGTCTGTGAAATTAACCATGAAAGAGCCGTATGCAAAAAGTAGGTTTCTTTCAAAAAAATTTAGAGGTTATTTCGATTTACTCAGACCCTTTACGTTACTAGCCCCCTTTTTTGTCTCGATGTTTATCATGTTCGCAAGCCTTGTTTACAATGATAAGTTCGTTGAATTCCCCAACTGGTGGATTATCATCGGTCAAGCGAGTCTTACTTTAGCGTTTCTGAACGGTGCCTCAAACGCATTGAATCAAGCAACAGATGTAGAGGCAGATAAAATATCAAAATCATATCGACCGATTCCCCGTGGCGTCGTAGAACGCGACGAAGCACAAAGCATCGCATATATTCTGTACCTCTTCGCTCTGTTACGTGCGGTTACAATCAATACCTGGTTCGGAGTATTTGTTTTTCTTATAATGTTGTTTACCGTGGTATATTCCCTTCCACCACGGATGAAACGATTCCTTTTTATTAATCAAGTATGGATTGCCATTCCACGAGGATTATTTGCAATCCTTGCATCATGGAGCGTCTTTGGTGACCCATTCCAGCCGGTACCGTTACTAATTGGCTTTATTGCACTGATATATTTTATTGGAGCAATGACAACGAAAGACATCGTTGACTGTGAAGCTGATAGAAAAACAGGGACACGAACACTTATCAATACGTTTGGTACTAGAAAAGCAGCCTTCATATCGCTTCCGTTCCTTATTATACCGTTCGCAATGTTTCCGGTACTGATTCATTACCATTTTATAGACGCATACTTTTTACCGCTCACTATATTTATCATACCCGGTTTCATTATCTTTTACTTAATGCTGAAACAACAACAAAGTGAAGCATTAGAAAACGTTTCAGCCTGGTCATTGATGTATATAACCTATCTTTTTTATGCAATCGGATTTACAGCTCTCATAATTTTAGGAGAATTAGGGCAACTGAGTTTTATCACTGCCCTCTAATTGACCATTACGCGTTTTTTTATTCGCTTTTTTAAAAAATAAGGAGAAATATGGGGAAATAGGCATACCTCTCTATTAAAAAGATTCTTATATACATAAAACAACTCTTTTATATAGAAAAGTTTAATAAATATAAAGAAAGGAGACCTATGCGAGGGTCGAATATATTCATAGTTGGGATACTTCTTCTGCTTGTCTTACCAGTGGTAAGTCTACCAGGATTCTCGCAAGATGTTGGATCACCATCTTGGGATACAGACTATAACGAATGGTCCTATCGGCAAGAGATTTCGCTTCCCATTCATACAAATGATTCAATCTCCCATTATCAACCAATCGATCTGCGTCTTCGGTTCGAAAACCCTTGTTGGACAGAAAATGAAAATAATACTTCGATACGAGTAGCTTGCTGGTTTGAAGAAACATGGTATGACCTAGAATCACAAATCTATTCTCTTGAACCAGCCCAGCAAGAAACAAGTCTTATCAGCGAATGTAACGTTATTTTTTTGGTCCCTGCTTTTGCAGATGGAACAGAACAGTATTTCATCTACTACGATGAAGCAAAAACATCAAAACCAAATTATAAGGATCATGTGTCCATTGAAGATATGAACTATTCCGCCTCACCTTTACCGGAGATGTCCGCAGTAGCAAAATTCTATGGAATCAAAGAAGATGGATATTGTATCTACGGAGTAGGACAAGAAGGTCAGCTCTTAGATAGATCCTGTGCTCAGGTAGTTGTGAAACAAAAGAAAGAGTGTAGGGAATTCGATATCATTGATTCCGATCAAATCGTTTCATTTGCGTTTTCATATTATTATGGGGATAAAGAAAAAGATGAAAGTTCATCGGACCAGGTTTTTATCGACAAAAAAATTTTCATTGATGGGAACCTCATGGTTGAGTTTGGAATATTTAGTGAATCGAAAAAGAAGGATGTCCAGACAACAGCGATTTATCGATACTATTATTGTCCCATTGAAGAAAAACGCATAAATGTTCATGTGAAACATGAAATGTTAAAAGATGCGACCGTACAAGGTATTGATAACATCGATGGAAGATTCGGTTCTCTGATATCCTTAAAATCACGAAGTGCTGCTGTTGATTCTTTAAACTTTGGGAACATCTATCCCTATCTTAATTTCTATAGTGAGAAAGATAAGATTGAACAATACCAATTAAATCAAAATCCTTCCACGAAAGAACGAGAATGGGTCATATCCTACAAAAATGACGCAAGTCTCGGCTCACAAGCATGGTTGTGCTATGGATATGGAAAGAAAGGAATCGCAAATGCGGTTCTCTTTGCATCCAATCAAGGACTGGTTACATCGGGTACCGACGAACGTGACGGTATCCAATTAAAAGTCGCAGAAAAGGAGTATGTTAACTTCCTTGGAACAGAGGTGGATTATGTTTCGATTAATTTTGGTAGGCATTCGTTCGAACCAGGACATAGCCACGATGTAACGATACCCGCAGATCTCACAGTCCAATTTGATGCAGAGGTCTTTGCTTCCGAAACAGGCGGATATGAAAGTGTTCAAAAGGAGTCATATTTTTACAAAACACTAATACAATCTCGCAGATATTCTGGTGACATCCCATTTGAAAGAGAACAAAAAAGATATAATGTCACAATCATCCCTCGTTTAGGCAGAACACATTTATCACATCCATGGCTGTCGAACAATAACGGTAGTACCTTTCCAGTGATGTGGATTGAATTACATCAGGAAGAGCGTTTGGTTGCTGAAGGAGCTGCGAATCGTTCTTTTTTAATTAGAGCAAAGAAAACCTTTTCAGGCGTCTTGGAAGGTGATTATCTTGTCAAAATATTTTTCAAGTGGGGCAATAAGAAGATTTTCACAGGGTCAACAGTCCTTCATTTGAATAAAGACACAAGAATAAACGTTTTTTGTACATGGGAACGGACAATAAAATTCACATTTATTGATCAAAACGGACAGGGGATACCAGGGGTTCATGGGTGGTTGACCAATAAAGAAGGTGTTCTGTATGGTGAAAACATTACACAAAATAATGGAGAATTAATAGTCAGAGCACCCTTTGATAGAAGAGATCCTTATGTCCTCCGAGCAGAATACAACGGTTTGACTATCTATGACGGAACACTCCAAAAAACCATAAGAAAATTAAATAAACAAGTTACTCTGGAGCTCTATGACCTCACTGTCGTTATCACCGATGCCCTTGAATTACCACCAGGAGTTGAACTGACACCGGTTCTTGTCACACCTGATGACAATAAAACAGTTCAGATAACTCCAAAAGAAAATAATAAAGGCTCATTTTTATTTGAGAACGTCCCTGCAGGTGAGTATCATCTTCAAATCAGTTTTGGCGAGTTTATCGACGAGATCCATGTAACGATCCCAACTCCAGGAAACGTTATTCTTATGAAATTTTCAGCTCTTTTTAATCTCATCATTGATTTATTCGATTCCAAAGGAAATCCATTGGTGAATGACGATATAGAATTTCATATCTTCCGTGACAATCAAACCATAGTAAAAACCAAGGAAAAAACCATTACTCTCCCCCCCGCCCGTTATACGATCCAAGCCTATTTAGACAACAAACTCATTGGAGTAAAACCTGTAGAACTAACCAATGATAAACACCTGACGTTTGTAACCACAATTGAGTCATTATTCCCACTCTTCCTCTCGCTGCTTTTTTACATGCTGTTTGGAGTTTTTGTGATTCTGACCTTATTAAAGAAATTTTCACTTTCATCGTTATTAAAATCATTAGCGATTCTCTTTATCATTTTATCGTTCTTCCAACCCTGGTGGTTATTCACTGGTTCAAGCTCGACACTTCCAGCAGAGAAAAATACAGCATTGTACGTGAATCCAGGGATGATGATTGAAACAAGAAACTATTATGGAGAAGTATCGCTGAATCTAGCGGAAATCCCTGATATCTTCCTTCTGTTTCTTGGATGGATAGTACCAATTGCTTCACTTGCATGTGTATGTATAGGCATGGGGATTATTTTAAGAAGAACAAAGAAAAAAAATTATGCTTTTCTGTTAAGCATCATCGGAGTAATTCTCCTGGGAATCCTTTTATCCGCATTTTCGTACGGGACAACACGATTAATTGAAACAAGTCTCGGGTCCGTTCAAGGAGAAGATTACCTTTCTGTATCAATGGGTTCAGAAGATGTAATGATGCATTCAAGCTGGGGATTTAGCGCTGGATTCTATATCGTGTGCATCGCAATACTTGTTGCAGCGATAGCGGTTCTACTCGATATCCGAGTGAGACTCAAACAGAAGAAAAAATTGTTATCATCGCGAAACTGAATGCAAAGAGAAAATAGGTCGTATACATTACGGTCCAGGCTGATGTGTTTTCCCAATTTTTATTTTTATGTTTATGAAGCATGAGCCACCCGATAAAGACGCTCAAAAAACTCAGAAATGAGAGCGGAAAAACGACCGTTGGAAGAATATGAAAATATACCAAGGGAATAATTAAACAAAATGCACCAATCATGAATGCAAGTGAAAAGAGGGCGGCTATTTTCAAACCAAAGACATTTACCAAGGTTTTCGTACCAACAGTTCGGTCTGCCTCTGCATCTAAAACGTCTTTTGTTGTCGTCCCACCAAAAAGAAACAGCGCAGCAACACACCCGATACCCAGGGGGAGTGGTTCAAACGGATTCCCAAACACACTCCAGGAACCAAGAATAGCTAAAAAACCCCGTGGGAACGCTACCCACAACTGGTTGAGAAACAAGAATTTTTTTATACGTGGCGCAAGTGAGTAGGTAACAGAGAAAAAAGCAATCAGGACGATAAAAAGAGTGAAGACGATATGGACGGTGAGAGCGAGAAGAAATGCTCCGATATAGAAGAAAAAAGAAAGCTGAAAGGCTTCCTTTGACGTGATAATTCCTCTAGGTATTGGACGATAGGGTTTTGACAATGCGTCTTCTTTCCAATCTGTCGCTTGATTCAAAACATTTGAGGCGCCGTTGAGCAATGCGAAACAGAAACTTGCAGAAAAAAGAGTACAAAGAAGAGAGGTAAGTGGGAGATTAGCAATCTGAGAGCTTACAAGGCTTGCAATGATGACGCTGCTGGATACAATGACGGGAGCTAGAAGGGTAAACGGCCGTAGAAGTGTAAGATACAGCCACATCTTATGAACCACAACCTCACCCGAACCACTCATAATGATACGGTGCTTCGTTAGTTTATATAAATATATCTTTACAGTTCTTATCAAAAAATTTTAAAAAAATCAATGCGATATTCGTTTAAGACGGGTAACCCCGTCGATATTGCAGATAAGGTCATAGACCGCCTTGGGGACCAAATCCGCCCATAGTTCATCTTGAATCATCCGTCTGCGTATCTCTTTTCCAGAATATCGTTTTCGATCAAAATATTTCGTTCCCTTCACCAGATACCCTTTCTCGGAGAATAATTTTCTTGTAAATGGATTATTTGCGATTATCAAGTCAAAATCTGAGACGATGGAACAGACATGGTCAACCCATTTTGGAGGATTGTGTATATCGGGGATAGAAACAATACGATAGTTATGAATACCGTCCATATCTAAAGAGCGTGATATCATCTGATATCGTTCTGTTTCTGAAAACGGGTTATCAGGTGTGTCATGATATTGAGAAGATCCAATGCCGATAATCATCCCCTCATACCGAGTAGTAAGTCGTTGTAACAACAAGAGATGCCCCAGATGGAAGGGTTGAAAACGCCCGATAAATAACGCTTTCATATTCGACCTTGGATTTTGTAAAGCGAGATTTTTTCCTTTCTGTAATCGTAAGAACGAATGGGTGTTTTAATTTCTCTGTTCTTCGGAATGAAGAGGATCTTGTTTCTTCCGCTCTGATTCCAGTTCTACTTTTCCTATGATTTTTGGAGGACGCATATCTTTTAATTTTTGTAAGAGCTCGTCTTTTCCGTTACCAACGAGCGCTGTTTGGAGAACATCCGTCAACGTCTCAACAGGGATGATTTCTATTATTTTCTTGTATTTATCTTCGATTAACACATCATTGAGGTTCGCTTTCGGAATCAGCACGGTTTTAATCCCTGCCTCAGCAGCTGCCTCAATTTTTGCTGTAACACCACCAATGGGAAGCACGGTTCCTCGAATGCTAATCGAACCGGTCATGGCGACATCCTGTCGTACCGGGACATTCTCCATCGCAGAGATGACTGCGGTAATCAAAGAAATACTCGCAGAGTCGCCCTCAACGCCCTCATATGTACCAATAAATTGAATATGAATGTCATGTTTGGAGATATCTCTGCCCATATATTTTTTGATAATCGCTGAAATGTTCTGTACTGCTTCTTTTGCGATATCCCCAAGTCTGCCGGTTGCAATCACTTTTCCCTCAGATTGTGATCCTGCAGGTGTTACTTCCGCTACAATTGGCAAGACTAACCCAGAAAACTCACTCATTGAAGGATCAGCAGAATGNNTGTGACTCCAATGCCCGATCCGCGACCTGTTGTTCTAACGATCGAGCGATACGTTTTGCCTCAATTACATGGTTCTGTGTGATAAGTTTATCTCCTCGCTCGTGGGCAATATCCCCAGCAACTCGAATTAAACCACCAAGTTCTCGTAATCGTAATGACAGTTTTCCTTTCCGGCCTGCTCGTCGCTGTGCCTCATGGATGACTTCTGCGACCGCTTCTTTATCGAAATGACAAATCTTCCCGTCTTTTTTTACTTCTTGAGCAACAAATCGGATCAGTTTCTCCCGATTCTCATGAGTATCATCCATCACGCTGTAGAGATAGCATTCATATCCATACCCTCGAATACGAGATCGCAATGCAGGATGCATTCCATTTAACGCATCAAGGTTCCCCGCACAAACCAGGATAAAATCACATGGTGCTGGTTCTGTTTTTACCATTGCACCAAAACTCCGTTCAGATTGTCCCGTAATCTGAAATTTTTTCTCCTGAATTGCTGTTAATAAATGCTGCTGCGAGGGTAAACTTAATGTGTTAATCTCATCAATATATAATACTCCTTTATGCGCTCGGTGTATCGCTCCAGCTTCTACGAGTTGATGTGGTGGGGTTTCTAAACCAGCAGATTGAAACGGGTCATGACGTACATCACCAAGTAACGCACCAGAATGCGCAGCAGTGGCATCAATAAACGGAGGAGGATCATTTTTTTCGTGAGATACAAGGAGTTTTGGTATCATATGCAATTCCCGTCTTTGAGTCATACCTCCTCTTGCGACAATTAGATATATCATGACTGCTGCGATCACACCAAAAATCGCGTATTCAAAATGACTTGTGACCATCGCCCCGATCAGAGATAATGTCACAATCAATAAAACAATACCAAGAATCATACTGTTTTGTTGTTCTGCTTTTCGTTTCGCTTCGTCTCTCTGTGTCTTAATAATCTCCTTTGCCTTTCCAGCAGGAACCACACGGATTGTTGGAGTATTAGTATCCTCGTTATTTGGATAGACGATNNNCCAGGATCCCCGATGAGCATAACATGTCGTTTCTGTTCAGCTGCTTTTTTTACGATGGCAACAGTTTGATCTTGTCCGATGACTTGATCCAGGAGATTTTCTGGGACTTTGATATCCGCAGTGGTTGTAAATTTTATGTTCTCAATCCATACATCAATTGGAGGTAATTCCTCTTTACTTTGTTCATTTTGTTCTGGTTGAACATCTGTTTGTTTTGTTGGCATGGCAAAAACTTCCACTCAACGAGATCGTCATGAAACGTCCTCGTTTGAGATTCACCGACATATACGCATTTCATATATCAATTTTTTTCTTCCCGGAAAAGACGTCGCCGTTGGTTTTATAATGCAATAGTTCATACCCTTAAATAATGGCTTTTGACAGGAAAACGCTTGTGATTCCAGATAAGACCTTGTTTGATGAAGCTGTCATTGTGACCAAGGGTGATGTCGTCATTGGTGATCGTTCGCTCCTGCGTTTTGGGGTGCATACCGATGGTCGAATTTTTGTTGGTGAACATGCAATTATCGATGGGAATCTTGATTCACCTCATGACATCCGCGTAGATATTTTTTCTACCATTGGAGGGGATGTCCGAAGCGGGGGAAACGTATATCTCGGGGAGAAAACCAAGATCAAAGGAGCTTTGTCACTCAAGGGTGATTTGGATGTCGGTGATAGTGTTGAGATTGAGAAAGGATTCGAGGCGAAAGGATGGATTAATATCAGAAACCCTGTCCCCATGGTAATATATATCTTTGTATATCTTATGCAATTGTTAAAAATGGGACGAAGCGAAGAAATCGAACGCATCCTTGAAGAACTTGAACAAAACGACGGGGATACAATACCAATATCGGAATCTTTTCTTTTTTTACCAAATAATTCCATCATGAGCATCTCAAATTCAAAAGTAGAAGGAAATCTTCAGGTCGGCAAAGAATCCAAATTGTTAGGGAACTACGATGTCAAAGGCAATGTCTCAGTCGATGATAAATCAGAGATCTTCGGCACCTTAAAAGCAACCGGGAACATCTTTGTTGGCAAACAGGTGAAAATCCATGGGAACATCGCGTCAATGGCCATGGTCAATATCACAGAGCAGGTGAATATCATCGGAAATATCTCTGCTGAGGAAATCTTACTGTCAAAAACTGCCTCGATACAGGGAACCCTTCATGCGAAGAAAGGCATCTCCTTTATCGATAGTTCAAAAGAACAGGCGACTGAAAAGGTTAAACGCTTTGAAAACGATGTCGATGTTGTCGATGAAGTAAAAGAACTCTTGGAGTAACAAAAAATGCAACTCGGTATTGTTGGAAAACCAAATGTCGGAAAATCCACTTTTTTCAACGCCGCAACAAAAGCCCATGCGGAGGTCGCAAATTATCCATTCACGACCATTGAGGCAAATCGGGGGGTCATGTACATACGGAAACCATGCCCCTGTCGAGACGCTCATGTCACCTGTACTCCACATAACTCACGATGTATCGATGGAGTCAGATTCGTACCCATCGAAGCAATTGACGTCGCAGGATTAGTCCCAGATGCCCATAAAGGAAAAGGACTCGGGAATAAATTCCTTGATGATTTACGACAAGCTCATGCACTCATCCATATCGTCGATGCATCAGGAAGCACAGATGCAGAAGGAAACCCGTGTGAACTTGGTTCTCACGATCCGCTCTTAGACATCGAATTTCTTGAAAAAGAAATCAATTATTGGTTGTTTGGCATCATTAAAAAAAGTTGGGAAATTATCGCGCGAAAATGCGAGCTTGAAAACAAAAAAATAGAAAAAATGCTCTCAGAGCAACTCACAGGATTAGGGATACGAGAAGAACATATCACTGGAGCAATACGAAAAATCAATCTCGATATTACGAAACCGTCACAGTGGAAAGAGGATCAGATTTTCAAACTCACTGACTTTGTGCGTGCGATCAGCAAACCAATCATTATCGCGTTTAACAAATGTGACAAAGCACCAGAGAACCTCATGGAAAAAAGGAAAGAATTGACAGAATACATCGTCATCCCTTGTAGCGCTGAAAGCGAACTTGCGTTAAGCAACGCAGCAGAAAAAGGAATCATCTCCTATAC